>NZ_DBHKZK010000013.1:0-145838 GCF_057314735.1 Cardiobacterium sp. | reverse complement strand
TTTCTATATCAACTACGGATTTGTTTGAGGCAGCATACATTTTAGGACACCACCCTATTTTGAGGGAATGTTCGCCCTTAATTATGGGTGATGCAGCGTTCTGTACGGCGAGGGGCGAGGCGGCGCAACGCCGTACAGAACTAACTTTGTGAGAATGGCTATAGCCGAACTCGGTAAGCAGGACAGCGTATCTTTTGAACCATAAAAAAAGCCCCGCATAAGCGGGGCAAAATATGAAGGAGAAAAATGCCTGGAGCCGGTGAAGGGACTTGAACCCATGACCTGCGCGTTACGAATGCGCTGCTCTACCAACTGAGCTACACCGGCGAAGCCGACGCAATCATACACATAACCGCATTAACTGGCAACCTGTAATCGTACTATCGGGCATAATCACCCGAAACGGCAGTACTATAATGACGTTAAAGTATTTGGATTATGCGAAATAGGCCGAATTGGCGCGTGGTGGAAACAGTATTGCCAAGATGGACGGAGTATTTATAGCCATCCACCGAAAGCCTCATACTGTGTTGCGCCGCTTCGCCGTACAACCGCGTACTGTCTTCAGCGGCGCGCCTTGTCTGAAACTTTCGGAGGATGGCTATAATCCTGATGAGCAAACCGCATTTCCGTTTAAAATTGGCGAAATTGAGCGCGTCTCTATGCCAAAATCGTCTGTACCCATTGGGAAAACCGGGCAGGCGACATCGCCAAAATAGCGCAAACTCATATCGCTATATGCCCTGTGGTGGAAGTCATCGATTTTATTATCAAGAGTGTGGAAGATGTCTTGTGCAGCAGATTGGACAGCAGTTTGCAGAATAAAGGCGAGCATATCCTTGACCCCTTTACCGGGACGATAATCCTCATTACCCGCTCGCGGTAAAATGGCGCCATTCTTGCTGCACAGCTGCCGGGAAAATACCAAAACGAAATTCACGCCAATGAAATGAGCCTGTTCGCCTACTACGCCGCCATCAATATTGAAGTCGCCTATCACGGTACATTCATCTCAATACTGGCGAGAATATGAGCCGACAGCGGCGCAACACCGTATGAGGCTTTCGGTGGATGGCTATAACCTGCCGCTGGGATATTCTCTCCCTCCTTGCTTATAGCGATACTCACAAAGTTCTGTACAAGGCGCGCCGCCGAAGACAGTACGCTTTTGTACGGCGAGGCGGCGCAACGCCGTACAGGGCTTTGTGAGGATTGCTATATCAGCAGCCGCTTGTGTCGCGCGCTCACCCTGCAATCATCGCGCTGGAGCTGTTTGTGTTGTCATGAAAAAGCCTCCGCGCCACGGGATCAAGCCCGTTGTGGATGCGGAGGCTCATGTTGTCAGGCAGGCGGTGAGGATGCGCGACCCGCCAGCGTGGGTATCAGAACAACGGTTCGCTGAAGTCGAAGGCGAATTTGTCCATTGCCGGGACAATGCCGTCGCCCTGGATGTACTGGATGTCGTGCGGCCAGACGCGCGAGAGCTGCGCCGGGGATTCCATGTTGTCGGCAATGAGCATGGTGTGGTGTTCCCCGGCGTATTTTTTGACTTCGCGCATGAATTCTTCTTCTTCGCGGTCTTCAAAGGTGTCAATTTCGCGCATATCCAGCTTGATGACTTCGGGTTTGACCCGCTCCAGCATTTCGCGCACGGTGGCATCCATCCGCCCGACCCCGGCAAGGGCGAAGCGGCTGCCCTGCGGCCGCATTTTTTCGATGAGGTGTACCGCGCCGGTGAAGCCGTTGGCGAGGTTGTCAAGCCGCAGTTCAAAGGTAATCTGGCTGGGGCTGATGCCGGTGGCGCGCAGTTGGCTGTCAATCCATTCGGGGAAGGTGTCGTCCAGCATGGTGTCGGTGCTGAGGTTGATGAAGCATTGCAGCGCGCGCTGGTCGCCTTCGTAGGAAAGGATGTCCTGAATCATCGCGGTGATTTTGTAGCGATCAAACTGGCGTGCAAAGCCGAAGCGTTCGGCCACCTGCATCAGTTGATCCAGTTCCATCATCTGCGGTGCCTCGCCGCCTTCGATATCGCTTGCCGGTGGCAGTACGAGCAGACGCTCGGCGTAACGCGGCACACCGTCGGCTTCGAGCGCGCTGATAGGCTGGTACTGCACGCGCAGGCGGTCGTCGTCAAGGATGGCCTGGATTTCGTTGACACGGCGTTCGTCCTTGCGCGAGATGTCGCCGCTCATCGGCTCGGCAACGCGGTCGCTGCTTTGGCTCATGGCGAGGCTGCGTACCGCGCGGAAGCCTTTGGAAACAAGGTCTTCGTAACCGCTTTCGCTGGTGATTTCAGAGATGCCGGCGAAGACTTTGGGGTGGACGAGGCGGCCGATGTTTTCCGGCACGACTTCGTCCAGGTGCGCAATCAGGCCGTTCACCCGCTTGATGGTGTCTTCCTTGTTGCCGGTCAGCCACAGTGCCAGGCCGTCGTCGGTGAAGCGCGCCATTTCCGTGCTGGGGGGCAGGAAGCGTTTGGTCGTCTCGGCCACGGTTTTCATCATGATTTCTGCTGCCTTGTAGCCGTCTTTCTGCCAAACCTCGCGGTAGTTTTCCAGCCAGGCATAGACCCAGTAACCAAGCACGGTCTTGGGCTCGCTGCGCTCTTGCGTCTGCTTGAGTGAAGCGGCGATGACGCGCGGCCCGGCGAGGCTGGTGGTCGGATCGAGGCCGGTACCGCCGCCACCGCCCGCGTTTGCGCTGCGGAAATACATTTGCAGCCCCGGCTCGCCGTGGATGACGATGCTGGAAACGCTCAGGTTGACATCCACCTTGCCGCCGTTAATCGCTTGCAGCTCAAAGCGTTCGCTCGGTACCACTTCTTTTTCCGTCGCCTTTTTCATCAGCGCCTTGATGCCGCGCTCGCTTTTGTGCGGGACGAAGCTCATCAGCGTCAGCTCGTCCAGCGCGGCGCGGTCTTTCACGCCAAAGGTGTGCAAAAACGCGGGGTTGGCATCAACGAACAGTCCGTCCTGGACATAGGCGACCGGGTCGGGCAGATCGTGGTAAATGCGTTCGTAGCGGTCGCTGATGGCTTTGGCGTCTTTTTCGACGCCGTGCAGGGTGCGGTCAAAATGGGCGACGCGCATCAGTTGTTGTACGTGCTTGACTGCGCTCAACAAATCGCGGCGGGCGCAGGCGTATTCGGCGCCTTGTTTTATCCATTGGTCGAGGCCTTCCGGTTTGCTGTCAATGACGATGACCGGCACCGGCGGGTGTATTTTTTCGCGCACGATCGGGCGCAGTTTGTCCATCGACGGCAGTCCTTCTTGCACGGCAAGGACGACGATGTCCGGGCGGCTTTCCAGCATGCGCGATTCGGCCTGCTCCAGCGTCTCCGCGCGGCGCTCGTTCAGCAGGAAAAAGCGCTGCACGCCCTTGCTAAAGGCCAGCATCCATTCCATGTCGTTGCTGATCATCAGAATCGAGCAGGATTCTTTGACGGTTTCTTCTGCCATGTTGTATTCCTTTCAATGTGTTCCGAAAAGCGCCGCATTATGCTATGAACGGCGCATATTGCCAAATGCTAATAGATGATGCGGCTGCGGATGGTCCCGGCGACGCTTTTGAGTTGTTCCAGCGCCACTTGCGAGTCGCTATGTGCCACGTCCATCACCAGATAGCCAATTTCGCCTTTAGTAATCAGCGTTTGTGCGGCGATGTTGATGCCGTGTTCGGCGAAGAGGTGGTTGACTGCGGAGAGCACGCCGGGCTGGTTGCGGTGGATGTGCAGCAGGCGGTGCGTGTCCTCGCGCAAGGGCAGCGATACTTCGGGGAAATTTACCGCGCCGACGGTCGCGCCGCTTTTCAGGTACTGCACGAAACGCCCCGCCACTTCCAGGCCGATGTTTGCCTGCGCTTCAATCGTCGAACCGCCGATGTGCGGCGTGAGGATGACGTTTTCCATGCCGCGCAGCGGCGAGTTGAGCGCTTCATCGCTGCCTTTCGGTTCAACCGGGAAGACGTCCAGCGCCGCACCGGCGATATGACCGCTCGCCAGCGCTTCGGCGAGGTCGTCAATGACTACGCACTGGCCGCGAGCGGCGTTAATCAGCATTGCGCCCGGCTTCATCAAATACAGTTCGCGCGCGCCGATAAGATCGCGCGTCTCCGGCGTTTCCGGCACGTGCAGGCTGACTATATCCGCCTGCGCCAAGAGCGCGTCGAGTGAGGTGGCGGCTTCGGCGTTACCGAGCGGCAGACGCGCCTGGATGTCATGGTAAATCACGCGCATGCCGAGGTTTTCCGCGAGGATGGATAACTGCGCGCCGATATTGCCGTAGCCGACGATGCCGAGCGTCTTGCCGCGCGCCTCGCAGGCGCCTTTCGCGTCCTTCGGCCAACGCCCGCTGTGTACCGCCTGGTTGCGTGCCATCAGCCCGCGCAGCAGGCAGATGATTTCCGCCAGCACCAGTTCGGCGACCGAACGCGTGTTGGAATAGGGCGCGTTGAACACCGGAATGCCGAGCGCCTGCGCCGCCTCCAGCGCGACCTGATTGGTACCGATGCAAAAGCAGCCGACTGCCTTCAAATGCGGCGCCGCCTGCAATACTTCCGCGCTGAGCTGGGTGCGCGAGCGGATGCCGACCACGTCTGCATTTTGCAAGGCGTCCAGCAGCGCCGCACCTTCGAGCGCTGCCGGGCGTAAATCCACGCGGGCAAACCCCGCCTGTTTCAGTGCGGTCACCGCGTTCGGGTGGATGCCTTCGAGCAGCAAAATGCGCGTATCGTGATTTAACATGTCCAACAATCCATCATTCATTAAGAATTTAGATTATAGCACCGGGCTAGCGGCGCGGCGCGATGAAGGTCGCCATCCGTCCCGCTTCTGCGCCATTACGGCGGTGCGAGAAAAAGCGGCGGTCGGCAAACGAGCACAGGCCACAGTCGCTAGTTTGCGCCGCCGGAATCCCCGCATCCTGCAACTGCATTCGCGCGATGGCGGGCAAATCAGCGAGCCAATGGCCGGGGCGGTTGGCGGCAAACGCCGCGGTAAAACGCCCGTCCTGTTCGATAAAACGCTGAAAAAACGGCGCGTCCACCTCATAATTTTCCTGACGGATACAGGGGCCAATCCAGGCAAACAGCGACGCGGGCGCGGTTGCCATCGCCTTGACCGTCGCCGCGATAATGCCGCGATGTAACCCCGGCCAACCGGCATGCACCGCCGCCCAGACCGTCGCGTTGCGGTCGGCAAGCAGAACAGGAACACAATCGGCGGTCATCACCACCGGCACCCGCGCCGCCTCGCGACTCACCAGCGCATCGCCTTCCACCCCCGCCTGATAATCCACCGCCTGCCACACCGTTGCGCTATGCACCTGGCTCAACCACAGCCATTGCGCCGCTGCTGGTAACAACCGCGCCAACTGCGCCCGTGCGACCGCGACCCGCGCCGGATCATCCGCCACATGGCGCGCCAGATTAAAACCCTGCGTCACGAGCGGGTTAGCGGTCATCGAAGTACCCGCGACGAAACGGTCGGCGAGCGGCCAATCAGCCGCCAACCACGGGATTTCCGCGGGAAAAAGCGCTTGCATCGAACCTCCAAATCTCTATAATGCGCGGCTTCAAGTCGGAGTGTAGCGCAGCCTGGTAGCGCACTTGCATGGGGTGCAAGGGGTCGCAGGTTCAAATCCTGTCTCTCCGACCATTCAATTCCAAACGCCCAACCTTCACCGGTTGGGCGTTTTCTTTTAGGCGTTTGACCAGCGCGCGGCGAGCGGCGCATCGCTTTCCGCGAGCAGACAATGCAGGCGGGTATAAACCGCCTCCGGCGTCAGCCTGCCGCCGCCGAGTGCGCCGAGACGTGCCGCGCCGACCGCATAACTGTGCCCGGCAACCTCGCCGCGCCAGCACTGGCTGACATTCACCACGCACACCCCGCGCGCCATCGCCGCCTGCAACGCCTGATGCAAATCGGCACGCGCGGGCACATTGCCAACGCCGTAGCTGAGCAGCACCAGCCCACGCAGCCGCTCATCCGCGAGCAGCGGCGCAAACGCACACTCCGGCATCCCCGGCGTCACCAGCAGACTCGCCACCGCCCCCTCCTGAAAACCGCGCCATTTGCCGCGCAAAAAAGCGCTCTCCTCGCGCTCCTCGAAAAGCGGCGCGGACAACAGCGCCGTCTGCCCGTCAAACGTGCCGAGCCAGTCGGTATTTGGCGTGTCAAACGCGGCAAAACTCTGCGCGTCCAACTTGCGCACCGCATCGCCGCGCAACAGGCGGTCATAAAAAAACACCGCCGTCTGCTGCACATCCTCCAGCGCGGCAAACGCCAGCGCCCCGCGCACATTGCGCAGCGCGTCACTCTCCGGCTGACCGAGCGGAATCTGCGCCCCGGTCAGCACCACCGCCCGCCCCAGCCCGCGCAGCATTTCGCTCAAGGCGGCGGCACTGTAGGCGAGCGTATCGGTGCCGTGCAGGATGACAAAACCGCGATAATCCTCACGGTGCGCGGCTACCGCATCGGCGAGCCGCTGCCAGGCGGCGGGCGTGGCGGAAGAGCTGTCAATCGCCGGTTCGCAGGTAAAGACATCAAAATCCATATCCGACAATGCTGCCTGCAAACGCGCAACAAATTGCGGGTCGGAAACGAGACCGTGCGCTCCCGGCTTCATGCCGATGGTGCCGCCCGCATAAATGACAAGCGTATCACTCACAGCCGACTCCCGGCGCGCCATTCAACCAGCCAGGCAATAATCAAAAAGCCGACGCCCATACAAATGCCGACATCGGCGACATTAAACGTCGGCCAATACGCATTGCCAATATGCCAGCTAATAAAATCCGTCACCATGCCGTGCATGACGCGGTCATACAAATTGCCAATGGCGCCGCCCAAAATACTGGCATAGGCGAAACGCACCAGACCGGTGGTACGCTCAAATAAAATCGCATAGCACAACCACAGCCCAATCAGAATGGCGACGCCCATAAAAAACCAGCGCTGCCAGCCACCGCCATCGGCAAACAAACTGAATGCCGCGCCCTCATTATAGGCGAGCTTGAAATTCATCCAACTGGTAAGGCGCATCACCACCCCGTTAGCCAATTCCGATTGCGCCCAAATCTTGCTGAAATAATCGGCGGCAAACCACGCCCCGGCAACGACAAAAGCAAAAAACTTCTGCAAAAAAATCTTCATAAAAACTCCTAAAAAATTACAGCGTCTTGCGCCGAAACAAAAAAATTCCCAATGCCAAAGGAGCGGCAATCCACGCCAGCAACACCAGCGCCAGCACGCCCTGGGCAATGCCGCCCTGCGCGCCAAGACCGCTCGCCATATTGCCACTCAAATTAAGCAGGCGGTAAGTGTCGGTCGGGTTGGCGAGCAACAGCGCATTGAGCAAATCCTTGCCAATATGCTGCCCCTTGTCGGCAATAAGCACACCGAGCAGGGCAAAATCATAGAGCAGCACAAAAAACAGCCAGACGCCAATTGCCATTCCCGCTGCGCTGCCGCGCTGTTTGGCAATGGCGCTTAACACATAACCAATCGCCAAAAACACCGCGCCCAGCAATAACGTCGTCAAAGTCATCTTGAAAAACGGCTGCCAAACTGCCCAGGAAAAGCCAATATTCTTGTGCAACAGCGCCACCGCAATCCCGGCGACACAATAACCAATGGCAATGGCGACGGCGAGAATCGCGCCCTGTCCCAAAAATTTGCCTGCGACCACCTGCCAGCGCGATAGCGGATACGACAAAAGCAGCGCCATCGTGCCGCGCTCAATCTCGCCGACAATCGCATCATAAGAAAGCAAGAGCGCAATCAGCGGAATCAAATAAATATTGAGTGTCGCCAGACTCACCACGGTAATGGCGAGTGCATTGGCTTTTGTCTCGCCAGCGGGGGCGCTGCCGAGAAAGGCAAGGGTCAGGGCAAAGGCGGCGAGCAGAATGGCAATCGCCAATACCCAGCGGTTACGCAGCCCGTCTTTCAATTCCTTGCGGGCGAGGGTCAATAAAGTATTCATCAATAAAATCCGGGTATCAAACCGCCGCTTCTTCGCGGCGCAAAAAATGGGCGTACAAATCATCGAGCGCGGGCGGCAACATATCGACGTTGCGCGGCGTTCCCGCCTGCCACAGTGCGCCGAGCAGCGCGGTTTTCTCGCTCTCGGCGCAGTCGCAAAACCACTGCCCGGCACCATCGGCCTGCCACGGCGCGGGCAGGGCGGGCGCGGGCTCGTCAAACCAGACGCGCAGCCGCGTCGGCAGACCTGCGTCCTGCCGCAGCGCCTGCAAACTGCCGTCGGCGGTCTTGACGCCGTTTTTCATGATGACAATGCGGTCGGCCTGGTCGGCCAGCTCGGCGAGTGCGTGCGAGGACAGCAGAATCGCCGTGCCCTGCGCCGCCAGTTCGGCGAGGATGCGGTAAAAATCGGCACGCGAGGCGGGGTCAAGCCCGGTGGTTGGCTCGTCCAGCAAGAGGATTTTCGGCTGGCCGAGCAGGGCTTGTGCCAGCGCGAGACGCTGCCGCATCCCCTTGGAATAGGTGCCGACGCGCTTGCCCGCCGCCTCCAGAATGCCGACGCGGGCGAGCAACTCGCGGTTGCCCGCGTTACCCAACCCTTTGAGGCTGGCGAAAAAGGCGAGCGTTTCGAAGCCGGTCATGTTCGGATACAGCGCGACCGTCTCCGGCAAATAGCCGATGATTTGCCGCGCGGCGACGCTACCCGCCGCATGGCCGTTGATGCTGATGCTGCCGCGCGTCGGCGCGAGCAGACCGAGCAGCATTTTCATCAGGGTGGACTTGCCCGCGCCGTTATGCCCGGCGAGGGCGACCGTTTCCCCGGCGTCAATGTGGATGTCCACATCGCTGACGGCGGTGAATCCGGCGAAGGTTTTTTGCAACTGTTGGGCGGCGAGAATGGCGCTCATGGGGATTCCGGTGGTTAAAAGGCGGGCTTTTTACCACGCCCGCGCACAGGCGGCAACTGCGAGGCGGTGTGCCGCCCTCAGCGCACCCGCTTGGCGATTTCAATAAAGCCGTCAATGTAGTCCACCTGGCGCTCGTCGGCGCGCAAGCCGAGGTGGATGTGTTTGTAGATGCCGTCGCCGAGGCGCAGGCAGGCGAGCGGCAGGTGCGCCGCCTGTTCGCGGATGAGCCAGTGCGGCAGTGCGGTCACGCCTCGGTTGGCGGCGACCATTTGCAGCAGGATTTCGGTGGTTTCCAGGGTGCGGTGCGCGGCAACGCTGCGTTCGGCAGGCAGCAGGAATTGCTGGAAGATGTCGAGCCGTTCCACCGGCACCGGGTAGGTCAGCAGGGTTTCGTGCGCAAGGTCTTGCGGTTGCGCCACGCTTTTTGCCGCAAGCGGATGGTCGCGCGCCACCACCAGCACCTGTTCGTAAGGGAAGACGGGGAGGAAATGCAGCCCCGCGCTTTGTACCGGGTCGGGGGTGATGAGCACGTCCACTTCGTAGGCGAGCAGCGCGCTCGCGCCCTTGAATTGGAATTGTTGTTTGACATCAACATCGACGCGCGGCCACGCTTGCAGATAGGGTGCGACGGTTTTCAGCAGCCACTGATAGCAGGGGTGGCATTCCATGCCGATGCGCAACAGCCCGCTTTGGCCGCGCGCGTAGTAGCCGAGCTGTTCTTCGAGGTGGTCAAATTGCGGCAGCACGCGGCGCGCGAAGCGGTGCAGCCGTTCGCCCGCCTGGGTCAGGCGCAGGTTGCGCCCTTCTTTGTGCCACAGCGGCGCGCCGAGCTGTTCTTCCAGTTTCTTGATGGTGTGGCTCAGCGCCGATTGCGAGAGGTAGAGGCTTTCGGCGGCCTTGGTGAGGGTGCCGTGTTCGATGACGGCGCGGATGATGTTCAGGTGGTGGCGTTCGAGCATGGCTTATGAGCGTTTTTCATGATTCGATGCAATTTTACCATTTTGCATCATGGGAACCGCCCGCTATAGTGCGCGCTCTCTATTAACCTCTTCAGGAGTAACCATGACTGTCATCCATAACCTCGGCTTTCCGCGTATCGGCGCGAAACGTGAACTGAAATTTGCGCAGGAAGCCTACTGGAAAGGCGAGACCAGCGCCGCCGAACTGCAAGACGTCGCCAAAGCCCTGCGCGCGCGCCACTGGCAGAACCAGGCCGGTTTTGACTACGTTCCGGTCGGCGATTTCACCCTTTATGACCACGTGCTCGACATGAGCGTCACCCTCGGCAACCTGCCGAAACGCGCCTATGAAGGCGGCGGCGACGAGCTGGACGCCTTCTTCCGCACCGCGCGCGGCCGCAGCCCGATTGACAAGGGCGCAGGCGTTGCCGCTGGCGAGATGACCAAATGGTTCAACAGCAACTATCACTACATCGTCCCCGAATTTGACGCCAACACCAGCTTCAAGCTCAACCCGCAGCGCCTGCTCGACCAAATCAAAGAAGCACAAGCGCTCGGTGTGAAAAGCGTCAAACCGGTCATCATCGGCCCGGTGACGTACCTCTGGCTCGGCAAAAGCAAGGACGACAGTGACCGCCTCGCCCTGCTGGAGCGCCTGCTGCCGGTTTACAAACAACTGCTGAACGAACTGGCACAAGCCGGCGCAGAATGGGTGCAGGTGGATGAGCCCTGCCTCGTCACCACCCTGGACAAAAACTGGCGCCAAGCAGTCAAAACCGCCTACCACGAACTCAACCGCACCACGCCGAAAATCCTGCTCACCACCTACTTCAGCGACTTCGGCGACAACCTCAACCTGCTGCACGACCTGCCGGTTGATGGCGTCCACCTCGACACCATCAACGCCCCCGGCGAAATTCACAAACTGGTTGACCTGCTGCCCGCGACCAAAGTCATCTCCCTCGGCGTCGTCGATGGCCGCAACATCTGGAAAACCGACCTCAACCGCCTGCTTGACACCCTTGAGCCCATCCGCGCCCGCCTCGGCGACCGCCTCTGGCTCGCGCCCTCCAGCTCACTGCTGCACGTCCCGGTGGACCTCGACCAGGAAGACAGTCTCGACCCTGAAATCAAAAACTGGCTCGCCTACGCCCTGCAAAAACTGGAAGAGTTGCGTGTCCTGAAAAAAGCGCTCGACAGCGGCCGCGACAGCGTCAAAGCCGAACTCGATGCCAACGCCGCCGCTCTGAAAGCGCGCCGCGAATCCAGTCGCGTCCACAATCCGGCGGTCAAAGCACGCACCGCTGCTGTCACCAAAGAAATGGGCGACCGCAAATCCCCCTACGCCGCGCGCGCGCCGAAACAGCACGCTGCCATCAAACAGCCGCTGTTCCCGACTACTACCATCGGCTCCTTCCCGCAAACCGCCGAAATCCGCAAATCGCGTAGCGACTACAAAAAAGGCGCGATTACAGAAGCCCAGTACATCGCCGACATGCAGGCGGACATCCGCGAATGCGTGAAAATCCAGGAAGAACTGGACATTGACGTCCTCGTCCACGGCGAAGCCGAGCGCAACGACATGGTTGAATACTTCGGCGAACAGCTTGACGGCTACGTCTTCACCCGCTTCGCCTGGGTACAATCCTACGGCTCGCGCTGCGTCAAACCGCCGGTCATCTTCGGCGACATCTCCCGTCCGCGCCCGATGACCGTCAAATGGAGCGAATACGCACAAAGCCTGACCCAGCGCCCGATGAAAGCGATGCTCACCGGCCCGGTCACCATCCTCAACTGGTCCTTCGTACGCGACGACCAGCCGCGCGCCGACACCTGCCTGCAAATCGCCCTCGCCATCCGCGACGAAGTGCTGGATCTGGAAAAAGCCGGCCTCGGTGTCATCCAGATTGACGAACCGGCGCTGCGCGAAGGGCTGCCGCTGAAAAAAGAACAATGGCAGGCGTATCTTGACTGGACGGTGCACGCCTTCCGCGTCTGCGCCAACGGCGTCGAAGACCAAACGCAAATCCACACCCATATGTGCTACAGCGAGTTCAACGACATCATGCAGGCCATTGCCGACCTCGATGCCGACGTCATTACCATCGAAACCTCGCGCTCCGACATGGAGCTGCTCAAGGCATTTGACGACTTCAAATACCCGAACGAAATCGGCCCCGGCGTCTATGATATCCACTCGCCGAACGTGCCGAGCGTGGAAAGCATGGTCGATTTGATGGAAAAAGCGCTGAAACAAATCCCGAAAGAGCGCCTGTGGGTCAACCCGGACTGCGGCCTGAAAACCCGCGCCTGGCCGGAAACCAAAGCGGCACTTGCCAACATGGTGGAAGCGGCGAAAATCCTGCGCAAAAAATACGCCTGATAGTTGGCGTGATGAAGAGCGGTGCTGATGCACCGCTTTTTTGTGGGCGGAAGATTGCTGCGGTCGCTACGCGGTTTTTCACACCCCCTCCCTGACCCTCCCCCGCTTCGCAGGGGAGGGGGATTCAAATTGCAAACACGTCCTAGGGGCTGTTTACAATTCGGCGGGTAAGCCCCTCTTTCGCTGCGCGAGCTGTTCCAGTCCCTCTGGGGGAAGGGCTGGGGTGAGAGCAGCAAACAATTGAAAAATTGGAATTTCGGCTCATCAATAATATCGCTCACCCCCACCCCAACCCTCCCCCGCTGCGGGCTTCGCCCTGCAGGGGAGGGGGATTTTTCAAATTGCAAACAGCCTCTAGAACCGCCCCTACGGGCTTTGCCCTGAAGGGGGAGAGATGCAAATTGTAAACAGCCCCTAGCGCCACAGAATGCGCGATGGCGGGGCAATTCCTACCCCGTCTCTCCCAAATACTGCGCGCAGCTCCACGCCGATGACCACGCCCATTGCAGGTTGTAACCGCCGAGCCAGCCGGTGACGTCCAGCGCTTCGCCGATGAAATGCAGGCCGGGGCGTTTTTTCACCTGGAAGGTTTTCGGGTCAAGTTCGCGCGTGTCGATGCCGCCGCTGCACGCCTCCGCCTTGTGCATCCCTTCCGTGCCACTCGGCATCACCGTGCGGTGTTGCAATTCGTGCAGGATGCGGATGAGTGCGGCGTCGCTGTGGTGTTGCAAGGGGTCTGTGGGGTAGGAAGCCGCAAAGTGGTCGGCGACGGCTTTCGGCAGGTGCGCGCGCAGGAATTGCGCGAGGGTTTGCTGCGGTTGGGCACGTTTGGCGGCGACGAGCGCGTCGGCGGGTAGGTCGGGCAGCGGGTTTACGCTGAGCGTCTGTCCGCGTTGCCACCAGGTTGAGATTTGCAACACCGCCGGGCCGCTGATGCCGCGATGGGTGTAGAGCAGTTGGTCGCGAAAGGCAGGCGCGCCGTCGCACTGGATGATGACTTCATGGCTGATACCGGCGAGCGCGGCGGGCGCATCGGCGAGGGTGAGCGGGACGAGGGCAGGGCGGTAGGGGTAGTTGGCGATGTGGTGCTGTTTGGCGATGCGCAGCGCGAGGTCGGTCGCGCCCAGTTTGGGGTACGACGGCGCGCCGCAGGCAATGACGAGATGCGGGGTGCGGTAATCGCCGCGAGAGGTGTGCAGGCGGAATTGTTCGCCGTCGTGGTGATGTTCCAGCAGGGTGGTGGCGGGTTGCAGGGTCGCGCCGCTCGCGGCAAGCGCTTCGTGCAGGGCGGCGAGAATGCCGCGACCGCGCTGGTTGGCAAAGATTTGCCCCAGGTGTTTTTCGTGCCAGGTGATGCCGCGCGCGCCGAACCAGTCTAGTACGTCTTGCGGGCGGTGGCGGGCAAGTGCTGCGCGGGGGAAGTGCGGATTGTGGCTGTGATAGGTGTCGGCGCTGGCATTGGTGTTGGTGAAGTTGCAGCGGCCACCGCCGGAGACGCGGATTTTTGCGCCAAGGTCGGGGTTGTGGTCGAGCAGCAATACGCGCAGGCCGCGATTGGCGGCGTGGATGGCGCAGTAGGTACCGGCGGCACCGGCGCCGATGATGATGGCGTCGTAACGCATTTAGTCCTCGCGCAGATGGCGGCACCAGTAGAGCGTGGCGGCGATGACGCCGACCGGCATGGCGATGAGGTTCAGGACGGGGACGGTGGTGAGCAGGCTGATGGCACCGCCGCAGGCGAGGCTGTCGCCACGGTGCTGGCGCAGGCGGGTGCGCTGGTCGCGGAAGCGGATGCCGTGGTTGGCCATCGGGTAGTCGAGGTATTGCAGCGCGGCGCACCAGGCGGTGTAGGTGAACCACAGCAGCGGCGCCAGCGGCGGCAGGATGAGGACGAGGATGAGCGTCGGCAGGGCGAGTGCGAGAAAGTAGAGCAGTTTGTGCAGCTCTTGCGCGAAGCTGGCGAGGATTTCGCGCCACAGCGGCGTGTCGGCGGGTGGCGGCTCGCCGCGTTCGGCTTTTTCGACGGCGGCGGCGAGCAGGCTGTTGAACGGCGCGGCGATGAGGTTCGCCATCAGGCTGAAGCTGTAGTAGGTGAGAATGAGCAGGGCAATGGCGATGAGCGGGTAGAGCAGTCCGTGCAGCCAAGCGAGCCAGCCGGGGAGAAAGGCGGTAATCAGCGCGTCGCCGTAGTGGAAGGCGGCGTAGCTGCCTGCGGCGAAGAGGACGATGTTGACCGCGAGCGGCAGCAGGATGAAGCGGCGGATGCCGGGGCGGAAGAGCCAGGCAAAGGCTTCGGTGATGCAGTTAAGGGCGTTCATGGGCGCGGGTTTTTTGGTTTTTTGTGGCGGATGTTGGCGGTGTTCTGAAAGGTATAGTGGGATAAAACAAAGGCAGTCCAAGAGTTTGTTCAAAATCCCGGCCATCCGCACAAATTTGAATTTTTGCGCCGGATTGTCCCCTCCCCTGCAGGGCGAAGCCCGCAGCGGGGGAGGGTTAGGGTGGGGGGGGCGATATTCTCGATAAACCGAAATTCTGCTTTTCCAATTGTTTGCTGTCCTCGCCTCACCCTCTCTCTTGCTTCGCAAACAATGGCGGTCGCTGACGCGGCTGGTTTGCTGCCCCCACCCCAACCCTCCCCCACAGGGGGAGGGAGCATATTGGCGGTTCGCGGTAGCGGGCTTTGTCATGCCGCGTTATTTGCATTTGTCGAGATTGAATTGTACGGCGCGTTTTTGTGTTTCAAATTCTTCGCGCAGGATGTCGCTAACGCCTTCGTCATCGTTTGTGATTTTGACGGCGGGCTGCAATACGATGCGGCATTGCGCTTTGTTGCCCGCATGGTAGTAACTGATGGCCAAATCGTTGCGCTGTGCCAGTTCATCCAGCCAATGGGTAAAGGTTTTGCATTGTTGTAGGTAGTTTTCTTTGATTTTTACCGCGTCTGCATAGTGTTTGTCGCGGTAGGCAGCCTGAAATTTTGCCTCCATTTGTTCTGTTCCCTTGTCGCTGCATTGTGCGGGCTCAGGGCGGTACTGTCCTTCAAATCCGGTATTCAGTCCGCAGTATTCGCGGCATTGGCTTTGCGCGGTTTCGTTATTGCCGGGGACTTTCACTTCTACGTTGCCGTTTTTCAATTTTTTTATTTCGATAATGCAGCCTCTGCCGTCTTCCCAGCGGTTATTTTTCAGGGTGCCTTCGATGTCGCAGACGTTTCCCTGATCGTTGGTGCTGTTCAGGTGAAATTTTTGACCTTTTAATCCCAGCCATTGATCCGGTTCGGCGCGGTAGTTGTCAAATTCTTGCGCGTGAGCGGCAGTCAGGGTTATTGCCAGCAAGGCGGTCAGTTTCGGTAAGGTTTTCATGGTGTGTTTCCTTTTGTTGCATCAGGTTATTCGATACTGCGGTCAAATACGCTGTCGCGTACGGTTACGGTTACCGGTGTGTTCACCGGGATGCGCGAGTGTTCGCTGGCGCGATGGGTACAGACTTTGTGCCTGCTGCCGTCGGGCAGGCGCAGTGTCCATTTCGTGTCGCAGGCGCAGAAGCGGACGCCGCGAATGCGCGCACTGTCGCAGTCTTTGACGCCAATGATGGTCGCCTGCATTGTCTGCGTCTCGCTGAAATATGCTACTGCCAGCAGACGTGGTGCCCAGCTCAGTACCCAGGCAAAGAGGGTCGTGAAAATCAGAGTGAGGATGTGAGGATCGTTCGGCTCCGGGAATAGTCGCGCGAAGCGATAACAGGGATAGACCAGCAGCAACCATAATGCTGCATAGAGTATCCATGCACCGGTTTGCGTGACGTAGGGGCGTTCCATCCAGTAGTCAAACAGCATAAACAGTCCGGCGAGCAGTAATCCGGTAATGATGAGCGCAAGTTTTCCTTTCATGGTATTTCGTGGGTAAATGAAACGGGCGGCCAGATTTGTATCCTGGCCGCCCTGCAGGTTATGCCGCTGCCTTGCTGTTGTCGAGCGCGGTTTTGAACAGCGCCATCAGCGTTTCCAGTTCGGCGGTGCGCGGGTAGTTGGGGCGGGTGATGACGGCGAGGCGGCGGTGCGGCGTGGCGACGTCCAGCGGGACGGTGTGGATGTCCGGCTGGTTTTGCAGCGACGGCAGCGCCATTTCCGGGATGAGGGTGACGCCCATGTCGTTCACCGCCATTTGTACCAGTGTGTTCAGGCTCGCTTCGCGGAAGCTGTCCGGGCTGATGTCGTCGCGGAATTTGCAGATGTCCATAATGTGGTCTTTGAGGCAGTGGCCTTCGCTGAGCAGCAGCAGCGTGCCTTGCCGCAGTTGTTTGGCGGTGATTTTTTCCTGTTTGCTCAACGGGTTGTTCTGGTGGACGACGACGTAGAAGCGCTCCTGGCCAAATTCAAAGGCGTTCAGTCCCGGCGTGTCGTAAGGCAGGGCGATGACGGCGGCGTCGAGCATTCCGTTATGCACCGCGCTGACGAGGCGCTCGCTCACGTCTTCGCGGATGTTCAGCTCGAAATCGGGATAGGCGTGGCGGATGACCGGCAGCGCGCGCGGCAGCAGGTACGGCGCGATGGTCGGGATGAAGCCGACCGCCATCGGGAAGTGCAGTGTTTCCTGCCCGGCGTGGGCGTGCTCAACCAGTTGCTGCGCGTCAAGGTAGATTTGTTGGGCGCGGCGCAGCAGCTCTTCGCCGATGGGGGTAATGACGACCTGTTTGTTGTTGCGCTCAAAGACGATGACGCCGAGGTTTTTTTCCATTTCGGCGATACCGAGCGACAGGGCGGATTGCGAGATGTTGCATTCCTCGGCGGCACGCTTGAAGTGTTTGTGGCGGGCGACCGCGAGGGCAAACTGGATTTGGCGTAGGGTAATCATCTGTTATTCACCTAAATTAAATGAAAATCCATTATATATAAAAAAAACCAAAGCTGAACATTACCGGTTGCAAGGCTTTTCAAGGTGTTGGCGCTGACTATAATACGCGCCGCAGTCGCCACCGCGACACCTTTTCTTCGTAAACCAGGAGCAATCATGCCCATCATCAACCGCAGTATTCCCGAATTCTCCGTGCAAGCTTTCCACAACGGCGAATTCAAGACCGTCACCCATGAAGACGTCAAGGGCAAATGGTCCATTTTCCTGTTCTACCCGGCGGATTTTACCTTCGTCTGCCCGACAGAACTGGAAGACATGGCCAAACACTACGCCGAGCTGCAAGGCCTCGGCGTCGAAGTCTATGCCGTCTCCTGCGACACCCACTTCACCCACAAGGCGTGGCACGACCACAGCCCGGCCATCAGCCAAATCCAGTACCCGATGCTGGGCGACCCGACCGGCGTGCTGGCACGCGGCTTCGACGTGATGATTGAAAGCGAGGGCGTCGCCTACCGTGGCACCTTCCTCGTCAACCCGGAAGGCAAAATCAAGGTCGCGGAAATCCACGACAATGGCATCGGCCGCAGCGCCAAAGATATGCTGCGCAAGGTCAAGGCAGCGCAATATGTCGCCCAGCACGATGGCGAAGTCTGCCCCGCCGCGTGGGAAGCCGGACAGGAAACGCTCAAACCGAGCCTCGACCTCGTCGGCAAAATCTAAACCCGTAGGAGCGGTCAGGCGAAGCCGTAACCGCCCGCATCCATCCGGCCAGATTACGCCGCACCGCATAAAGCAGCAGCGCCTCCGGGCGCTGTTTTCGTAACTTGGCCCCCTCCCCCTGTGGGGGGAGGGGAGGAGACCATGAAAAAGGTGCTCGCCTTTTTTATGGGAACCGGGGTGGGGTTACTCGCGGCATATCCGGTGTTTATTCAAGGCGCACCGTTATACATACACCAACCCCGCTACCCTGTATGTATAGCGATACTCACAAAGTTCTGTACAAAGCGCGCCACCAAAGACAGTACGCATTTGTACGGCGAGGTGACGCAACGCCGTACGGGGCTTTGTGAGGATTGTTATAAAAAACATCGGTGGTATGACCGGCTAACCCCACCCCAGCCCTCCCCCACAGGGGGAGGGAGCCTGTCCGTTGTGGCAAAAGCAGCCGTTACCGCACCATCCATCCCAAATTTACCCACAAGGAACCCCATGCAACTCGAACCCGCCATGCTGGACGCCGTCCGCCAATACTTCGCCGCGCTGACCCGCGACATCACCCTTGTCCTTGCCACGGGCGAACACGCCAAACGCGACGAACTGAAAACCTTCCTCGCGCAAATCGTCGCCACCGCGCCGCGCCTCTCGCTCACGGAAGCCGCCGACCCGGCGCTCACCTCGCCCGTCAGCTTCAAAATCCTTGCCGACGGCGCCGACACCGGCATCATCTTCAGCGGCATCCCCGGCGGCCACGAATTCAGCTCGCTCATCCTCGCCATCCTGCAGGCGGGCGGCAGCGCGCTCAAGCTGGACGACAGCATCCAGACACTCATCCGCGCCGTGCGCCAGCCGCTCGCCTTCACCACCTACGTCTCGCTCTCCTGCCACAACTGCCCGGACGTGGTGCAGACGCTGAACCAGTTTGCGCTTTTGAACCCTTCCATCAGCAGCGAAATGATAGATGGCGGCCTCTTTCAGGAACAAATTGCGGCGAAAAACATCCAGGGCGTGCCAGCGGTTTACCTGAACGGCGAACCCTTCGCCAACGGCAAAATCGACACCGCCCGCCTCGTCGAAAAACTGCTGGAGCGCTACCCCGACCTCGCCCGCGCCGCCGCGCCCGCCGAAGCCTTGCCGCTGCAAGACGTGGTCGTCATCGGCGGCGGCCCCGCCGGAAGCGCCGCCGCCATTTATGCGGCGCGCAAAGGGCTGAAAGTCACCGTCGTCGCCGGCCGCATCGGCGGCCAGGTGAACGACACGATGGACATCGAAAACCTCATCTCCGTGCCGCAAACCACCGGGCCGCAGCTCGCGGGCAACCTGCGCGCGCACCTCGCCGCCTGGCCCGTCACCCTGCGCGAAAACCTGAGCGTCAAAACGGTGGAAAAAGGCGGGGCGACGCACAAAGTGGTGCTGAACACCGGCGAAGTTATCGAAACGCGCACCCTCATCGTCGCCAGCGGCGCCAAATGGCGCGAACTCGGCATCCCCGGCGAAAAAGAAAACATCGGCAACGGCGTCGCCTTCTGCCCGCACTGCGACGGCCCGTTCTTCAAGGACAAAGACATCGCGGTCATCGGCGGCGGTAACAGCGGCGTTGAAGCGGCGCTGGATCTCGCCGGTATCGTCAAAAGCGTTACCGTGCTGGAATTCATGCCGGAGCTGAAGGCGGACAAAGTGCTGGTCGAACAACTGGGCAAACGCGACAACATCCGCGTCATCACCAGCGCCGCCGCGCAGGCGATTGACACAGAAAACGGCAAAGTGAGCAGCCTGCGCTACACCGACCGCACGACCGACACCGCGCAAACACTCACGCTGCAAGGCATCTTCGTGCAAATCGGCCTGGTGCCGAACAGCGACTTTTTGGGCGACGTGGTGGAGCGCACCCGCTTCGGCGAAATCGTCATCAACGCCAAGGGCGAGACCAGCACGCCGGGCATCTTCGCCGCCGGCGACGTGACCACCGTCCCCTACAAACAAATCATCGTGGCGATGGGCGAGGGGGCAAAAGCGGCGCTCTCTGCCTTCGATTACCTACTGCGGCAGGCATAAAACGATAAAAAACGCCGCAGCAAGCGGCGTTTTTCTTGTGCCTCACTCGCCCTGTCCGAGAAAGAGCGAGAGGATTCCCGCAGCAATCAGCGGGCCGACCGGAATGCCCTTGAGGAAGGCGACGCCCAGCACCGTGCCGACGATGAGGCCGGGGACGACGCGCGGCTGGTTCATCATCAACGGCACGCCACGTCCGGCGAGCCAGGCGACAAGGACGCCGACGGCGATGGCAATCAGGTTTTTCCAGTCGAGGAAGTCGCCTGCGCCGAGGGTGATTTTGCCGCTGGCGAGCGGGGCGAGAACGCCGATGGTAAGCAGGATGATGCCGACGGTCAGCCCGTTTTTTTCCACCCACGGCAGGTAGCGCACGAGGAAGGTTTGCTGCATCAGTAGCAGTACCGCACCGGCGATGGTGACGGGCGCGTTGTGGCTGATGACGCCGAGGGCGGTGAAGACGAGGAGGACGAGGGCGGTGGTGTCGAGGTTGTGCAGCATGGGGGTTATTCCGTGGGAACGGCCTGCCAGCGCATGACGAGGGCGTCTTCGCGGCTGCCGTCCGGGTTGGGGTAGTAATCGCGGCGGCGGCCGCTGTCGCGGTAGCCGAGGCGATGGTAAAGCGCCTGCGCGGCGCGGTTGCCGACGCGGACTTCGAGGAAGGCGAGCGCCGGGCGCAGTGCGTCAAGCGCCGTCTGGTGCAGCGCGGTGGCGAGGCCGCGACGGCGGGCGGCGGGGCAGACGGCGAGCGCGAGCAGGGTCATTTCGTCCAGCACGGGTGCGCAGGCGATGAAGGCAAGCGGCGCGCCGGAGGCGTCAGCGGCGAGCCAGACGCGGTCGTCCGTGCCGGGCGGGCAGACGTTGCAGGCGACGGCAAGGGTTTGCAGGGCGGGCAGGTCGGCGGGCGTGGCGGGGCGGATGGTCATGGTTTTGGGGCGGTTGGATATTGAAGGCGGGTTGCTATCAGGGGCTGTAGGGTGGGGCTTGCCCCACCATAAAGCCTCATACTATAGCCATCCACCGGTAGGGTGGGGCTTGCCCCACCGTCAGGCAATGGCGGTTTGCGTCGTGCAGTCGCTGGCGCGGATGGTTTGCTGCCCCACCCCAGCCCTCCCCACAGGGGGAGGGTGCATATCGGCGGTTATTCAAAGACGTGAACAAACGGTGTTTTCGCGTCCCAGCGGTAGGCGCGCAGCCGGTATTTTTCGCCCATTGTCCGTTTGTAGCGGGCGATGGCTTCGCTCAGGTTTTCAACGACGACTTGCATTTGGTAGCCGCTGGCGTGGATGACGGTGTAGGCGTCGTTGGCAATCATGACGTGGCCAGGCAGGTAGAGCAGGTCGCCGCGCGTCAGCTCTTCGGGGTGGACGCGGGTGTGGTGCGCTTCCAGGTATTTTTCTTGCAGGTCGCTGTCGCGCGGGATGTTATACCCGGCGCGGCGGTAGCTCCATTGGGCGAGTGCCGAGCAGTCGAGGCCTGCGGTGCCACGTCCGCCCCAAACGTAGCTGCGTCCCAGGTGGCGGCGCGCGGCGGTGATGATGTCGCCGGGCAGGTCGGCGGGGGTGGCGTGGCGGCGGTGCAGCCAGCCGCCGTCGTGCAGTTGCAGGTAGTCGCCGTCTTCGGCGGTGACGGTCAGGCAGGCGTCGGGCGGCAGGGTGGCGCGGTAGGCGCTTTTCAGGTCGGGCGCGGCGGTGACGGGGGCGACGGCGAGGGTGATGTGCGTCCATGCCGGTTCGTCGTCGCGGTGTTCGGCGGCGGTTTCGGGAATCCAGCCGCTGTAGTGGTCGCGCAGGGATTGGGCGTGCAGCCAGCCGTCGCGCTGGTCGTAGATGCGCAGCGGTTCGCCGTAGGTGTATTGGCTGAGGCGGGCGCTCGCGGCGTCGGGCGCGGCGTGTACCCAGGTTTCGGGGAGGGTGATGCAGGCGTATCCATGTGGTTCGCCCGCCGGGTAGAGGCGGGCGTCGTGTTCGCTTTGGACTTCTATGTCGTACATACGGGTTCCTTTTTGCGGGAAAGGCGCAATTTTATAGCAATCCACGCAGCGTTCTGTACAAGGCGCGTCGTCGAAGGCAGTACGCTTTTGTACGGCGCGGGTTTCCCTAAAAAATGGCGAAGCCATTTTTTAGGGTGCCCGGTCAGTCGACGCAACACCGTACAGGGCGTTGCGTGGATTGCGATATCGGTTTTGGCGGGGTGGCCTACCCTTGCAGGGTGAAGGTTGGGTTTGGGGTTTTTGATGGTGGTTTGCCGAGCGGTTTTGTAGCGGCGGCATTACTGTAGGGTGGGTCTTGACCCACCATTGGCTTGACGGTGGGGCAAGCCCCACCCTACGGCGCTATTTACATACACCGGAGCGCTCAGGGTGTATGTAAGTGGGCGGATGGTGCTTACTGCGCGGGTTTGCGCTCCGGATCGGGGTTGTCGCGGATCATTTCCATGACTTTGCCGACCATGTTTTTGGATCCGACGTAGAGCGGCACGCGCTGGTGCAGCGAGGTCGGCTGGATGTCGAGGATGCGGCTGTAGCCGTTGGTGGCGCTGCCGCCTGCCTGTTCGGCGAGGAAGGCCATCGGGTTGGCTTCGTAGTTCAGGCGCAGTTTGCCGTTGGGGTAGCTGCTGCCCGACGGGTACATATAGATACCGCCCTTGAGCATATTGCGGTGGAAATCGGCGACGAGCGAGCCGATGTAGCGCGAGGTGTAGGGGCGCTTGGTGTCCTTGTCCAGCTCTTGGCAGTATTTGATGTATTTCTTCACACCGAGCGGGAATTTGAGGTACTGCCCTTCGTTGATGGAGTACATGGTGCCGTCGTCCGGGATGCGGATGTTTTCGTGCGAGAGGCAGAAGATGCCGAGCGAGGGGTCGTAGGTGAAGCCATTGACACCGTTGCCGGTGGTGTAAACGAGCATGGTCGAGGAACCATAGACGACGTAGCCCGCCGCCACCTGGCGGTTGCCCGGCTGCAGGAAGTCTTCGAGCGTAACCGGTGTGCCTATTGGTGTTACGCGGCGGTAGATGGAAAAAATCGTGCCGACGGCGACGTTTACGTCGATATTGGATGAGCCGTCGAGCGGGTCGGTGAGGACGATGTACTTGGCGTTGCGGTTTTTCTCGCTTTGGAAGGCGATGAAGTCTTCTTCTTCTTCCGAGGCAAAACCGGCGACGTTATCGCGCGCCAAAAAAGCCGCCTTGATTTTCTCGTGCGCGAAAATGTCGAGCTTCTTCTGCGCCTCGCCCTGCACGTTTTCCGAACCGGCCTCGCCGAGAATGTCGTTCACCAGCCCGGCGCGGTTAATATCGCGGTGCAGCACCTTTGCGGCGAGGCGGATGGCGGCGAGGATGCCGCTCAGTTCGCCCTTGGCCTGCGGGTATTCGGCCTGACGCATGACGATGAATTCACCCAAACTTTGCATAAAAACTCCCAAATTTTCACAAAAATCCACATACAGGCATTATAACGCGGCAACGCCAGCCGCGCCATTGCCGTAAAATGGGCGCGCATAACCAAACAGGAGAATCACATGAGCGAATTGCACTGCCCCCAATGCGGTTGCGACTACTGCTACCAAGACGGCGACTTGAACATCTGCCCCGAATGCGCCCATGAATGGCGCGACGGCGAAGCGGCCACGGGCGACGACACCCCGGCGGTGCTGGACGCCAACGGCGTGGCGCTGGCCGATGGCGACACCGTCGTCCTCATCAAGGCGCTCAAGCCGAAAGGCAGCAGCCAGCCCATCAAGCAGGGAACCAAAGTGAAAAACATCCGCCTCGTGCCGGGCGCCGACCACAACATCGACTGCAAAATCGAAGGCTTCGGCGGCATGATGCTCAAATCCGAATTCGTCAAAAAGGCCTGACCATGACCGCACCACTCTACCCACAGGCGACTACCGCCGCCGAAATCACCGCCAACCTCGCCAGCATCCAGGCGCGCATCCACGCCGCCTGTGCCGCCTGTGGCCGCGACCCGGCAGAGGTGCGGCTTTTGCCCGTCAGCAAAACCGTGCCCGCCGAACGCCTGCACTACGCCTATGAAGCAGGTATCCGCCTGCTCGGCGAAAACAAAGTGCAGGAGGCCTACGACAAATGGCAGGCGCTTACCGCGCTTGAAGGCTTGCAATGGGCGGTCATCGGCCACCTGCAAAGCAACAAAGTCAAATACGTCGCCCGCTTCGCCGCCGAATTTCAGGCGCTGGACAGCCTCGACATCGCCGCAGCGCTCGACCGCCGCCTGCAACAGGAAGGGCGCAGCCTCGACGTCTTCATCCAAATCAACACCTCGGACGAACCGCAAAAATACGGCATGGCACCGGACGCCGCCGAAGCCTTCATCCGCGCGCTGCCCGCCTACAGCGCACTGCGCCCGCGCGGCCTGATGACGCTGGCGCTGTTCAGCGACGACCACGAAGCGGTGCGCCGCTGCTTCATCCGCCTGCGCGAACTGCGCGACCGCCTGCAACAACAAAACCCCGCCGTTGCCGAACTCTCCATGGGAATGTCCGGCGACTTTGAACTGGCCATCGCCGAAGGCGCGACCACCGTGCGCGTCGGCCAGGCTATCTTTGGCGCGCGCCGCACCCCGGATAGCGAATACTGGCCGGGACTCGCGCCGGAAAACCGTTAATGCACATCTTCGGCCGCCAAGCGGGATAAAACCTGGGCCCGCCAAGCGGCGTAGCTACTGGCTCCGTCAAGAGAAACATTAAAAAAGCCCCTGCGGGCAGGGGCTTTTTGGACAGGCCGAGGCATAAATTATTGTTTTTTGCCGCCAAAGCCGCCCCATACGGTGCTGCCGTCCTGGTCGATGTGGCTGTAAGAGCCGAAGATTTCTTCAGCCAACGGCCCGGCAAAATTACCGCCAATGACGGTTTTTTTCTCGTCGGCACCGAGGAAGCCGTTGCCGTTGATGTGGGCGTCGGTGATGCTGCCGCTGTGTGACGGGGTTTTGACGCTAAGGTCGAGGGTACCCTTGGCGAAGTCGGCGCGGGCACTCATCGTGCCGGTCTCGGTGCGCAGGTACTGTTCGTCCTTGTTGTGGAAGTTCAGGATGCTGTCGCCGCTGTAAGTGGCGCTGCCGCCGCCCGGCATTTGTGTGGTTTCGTTGCCGCGCGCGAAAAACAGGCGTTCATCATTCTGGTCAAAATTAAAGTTGCCGAACTGGATGTAGCGGTAGCTGTTGTCGCTGACCTGGAAGCTGTTGTAGGACAGGTCTTCTTTGCCGTTGATGTTGTTGAAGATGAGCAGGCCACCTTTGTGCTCGCTGGCTGCGAAGGTGGGCAGTTTGATCTGGCCAACGCTGAGGTTGCTTTGGTCACGGATATTGCGGGCAACGGGGGTGCTCAGAATCCCGGTCGTCAAGGTGTAGGTAGCGCCAGTCAGTTCGCCGCTACGGGGAGTGATGGTCAGCGCGCTGTTGTTGGGCTGGTTGTTTTGATTGTTATTGCCGGGTTGCTGCGGATTTTGGCTGCTGTTATCCGGCTGTTGCGGATGCGGATTTTGCTGGGTATTGCCTGCCTGCTGCGTATTGCCACCGGGCTGCTGGGGGGCGTTACCCGTCTGCTGCGTAGACGGATTGCTGCTGCGGGCGGTCTGGCTGCCATTTATATCGGCAGGCGGCAGGACGGCGCCATCGCTATTGCCACCATTGCTGCCACCACAAGCGCTGAGCAGGGCGAGGGTAAGTGCGCTGAGGACGAAATGCTTTTTCATGATTTTCCTAAGGTTCTGAAATAAAAGGGCGAGCATTATAAGGGGGAAGAGATGGGCTTTGCTGCTTTTTTAACGGGATACCCATGCAGGCTTGCGATAACAGCCCCGTTACAATAACGTTTCTGTTACTGACACATTCCGTGACACAACAATCTTCTCTGGCAGCAGCCTGCCCCTATCTCAAAGACAAAGGAACCCTATGACCCACACCCTCGACTACGCCGCCCGCAACCCGCTGCCGTGCCGACCGTCCTTTTCTCCAACACCCCGCACTACGACACGATCCACGGCGGCGCCATTCCCGCCGACTGGTTTGCGGGTTATCTCGCCGACCTCGACCGCCGCCTGCAACAAGAAGGGCGCAGCCTTGACGTCTTCATCCAAATCAACACCTCGGACGAACCGCAAAAATACGGGATGACGCCGGACGCTGCCGACGCCTTCATCCGCGCCTTGCCCGCCTACAGCGCGCTGCGCCCGCGCGGCCTGATGACGCTGGCGCTCTTTAGCGACGACCACGAAGCGGTGCGCCGCTGCTTCGTCCGTCTGCGCGAACTGCGCGACCGCCTGCGTGAGACGAACCCCGCCATCGCCGAGCTGTCGATGGGCATGTCGGGCGACTTCGAGCTCGCCATTGCTGAAGGCGCGACCACGGTGCGCGTCGGCCAGGCCATCTTCGGCGCGCGCAAAACCCCGGACAGCGAATACTGGCCGGGGCTGGCGCCGGGCTGATTGCAAGCAAAAACGCCGCGGTAAGCGGCGTTTTTTGTGCGCGGGCGACCAGATTGACGGTCTCGTACCAAGAGCGCTGTTCATGGGCGGTGGGGTAAGCCCCACCCTACGCGCGCTGGTACGAAACACAAAAAACGCCGCATATTGCGGCGTTTTTGCTTGCGGCGGGATGGCCGGCCTCACACCACCCCCGCTTCGCGCCAGGCGAGCAGTTCATCAGCCGTGATGATGCAGACGCCTTCGCCGCCGCGTTCAAATTCGACCCAGTCAAAGCCCGCATCGGGGTAGGCGTCTTCCAGTTGCGGCCAGCTCATCCCCACTTCCAGCACCAGCAGGCCGCGTTCGGTGAGGTAATCGGGCGCCTCGCGCAGCAGGCGGCGGGTGAAGTCAAGGCCGTCTGCGCCGGATACCAGCGCTTGTCGCGGTTCGTGGCGGTATTCGGCGGCGATGTCGTCCATTTCTGCCGCCTCAACGTAGGGCGGGTTGCAGATGATCCAGTCAAACTGCCCGCTGACGGCGGCGAGGCCGTCGCCCTGGCAGATTGCCACACTGTCCGCCATGCGGAAGCGGGCAAGGTTGATGCGGGCGACGTCGAGCGCGTCCGGGTCGAGGTCGGCGAGGACGATTTCCGCTTGCGGTTGTTGCAGTTGGGCGAGGATGCCGAGACAACCGCTGCCGCAGCAGAGGTCAAGGATGCGCTCCGGTGCTTCGTCTTGCGGCCACCACGGCGCGAGGTCGCGTGCAATGAGTTCGGCGATGGGCGAGCGCGGGATGAGCGCGCGTTCGTCGATGTAGAAGTCGTAGCCGCCGTAGTGGGTGCGGCGGGTGAGGTAGGGTACGGGGACGCGCTCGTTGATGCGCCGCGTGAGCGCGGTTTGCAGCGCGGTGGTTTCGTCTTCGGTAAGGTGGGCGGCGAAGTAGGCGGGGCTCAGGTCGTAGGGCAGGTTGAGCAGGCCGAGGACGAGGGCGGCGGCTTCGTCGAGGGCGTTGTCGGTACCGTGGCCGTAGTAAAGGTCGACAGCGGCGAGGCGGCTCGCGCTGTAGCGTATCCAGTCAAGCAGGGTCGTCAAGGTGTGCATGGGGTTTTCCGGGCTGTTAGAATGTGCGCCGTTTTCACGGCTTTGTGGCTTTTTAATGAGAAATTCCAACACGTTATTCTGGCTGGCGCTTCTGTTGTTTGCCGGTTTTTTATTCTACTTGCTCACCCCCGTCCTCACACCTTTTTTGTTGGCGACGCTGCTCGCCTATCTCGGCGACCCGCTGGTGGATCGCCTGCAACGCTGGCGGATGTCGCGCACCTTTGCCGTGGCCACGGTCTTCTCCGGCATTATCCTGCTGTTTTCTTTTGTGGTTTTGGTGATTATTCCGGCGATTGGCGGGCAAATTGACCGCGTCGTCGGCAAGCTGCCCAATTATGGCCAGTGGCTGCGCGACACGGTGCTGCCGCAGCTCGCCGCGCTGTTTGACATCACCCCCGGTGCCTTCAACATGGACGACATCATCGCCACCGTCCGCGACAATCTCGGCTCGTCGGCGACGCTGGTGAAAACGGTGCTGGCGAAGGTGACGGGCTCGGCGAACTGGATTATTTCCTTCGTCGGCTATCTGGTGCTGGTGCCGGTGATTACGTTTTATATGCTGCGCGACTGGAACGCGATGGTGGCGAAGACCGCCGAACTCATCCCGCGCCGCGCGCTCGGCACGGTGACGCAACTGGTGCGCCGCTCCGACGAAGTGCTCGGCGGCTTTTTGCGCGGGCAACTGCTGGTGATGACCGCGCTCGGCATCATCTACGCCATCGGCCTGACCGCGCTGGGGCTGGACATGGCGATTGCCATCGGCCTCTTCGCCGGGCTGGTCAGCTTCGTGCCGTATCTCGGCCTCATCGTCGGCATCCTGCTCGCCGGTGGCATGGCACTGTTGCAATACCATGATTTTGCGCATCTTTTTGGCGTGGTCGTCGTCTTTGCCATCGCGCAGGGCATCGAAGGCATGGTGCTGACGCCGAAATTCGTCGGCGACCGCATCGGCCTGCACCCGGTGGCAGTGCTGTTCGCCGTCCTCGCCGGTGGCCAACTCTTCGGCTTCGTCGGCATCCTCCTCGCCCTGCCCGCCGCCGCCGTCATCAACGTTTTCCTCGGCCATCTCAAACAACACTACCTGCAAAGCGGCGTCTATGGCGACACCGACTCCCCTTCAACGGAAGAAAACCCATCATGAAAAAACAACTCCTTGCCCTCGCCACCGCCGCCAGTCTGCTCACCGCGTGCAGCAGCGCCATCGACGAACGCGGCTACACCTACGACCCGTGGGAGCCGTTCAACCGCAAAGTGTTCGCCTTCAACGACACCGTTGATACCTACCTGTTGAAACCCATCGCCACCGGCTACGACACCATCACCCCCGGCCCGGTCAAAAAAGGCATCAGCAACTTCTTCGGCAACCTCGGCGACGTCGGCTCGCTGGCGAACAGCCTGCTCCAGCTCAAATTCCGCCAGTCGCTGCAAATACTCGCCCGCGTCATCGACAACACCGTTTACGGCCTCGGCGGCCTGATAGACGTCGCCACGCCGATGGGCAACCCGAAAATCAACGAAGACTTCGGCACCACCCTCGCCCACTACGGCGTCAACAGCGGCCCCTTCCTCATGCTGCCGCTGTTCGGCCCCTCCACCGTGCGCGACGGCTTTGGCCGCATCGTCGATACCGCGACCACGCCGCAGCGCCTCACCTACCACAACAAGGCGGGCTACTGGACACTGACCGCCATCAACGGCATCCAGACCCGCGCGCAACTGCTGCCGCTGGAAAAAGTCGCGGGCGAACAACCGACCGACAAATACACCCTGGTGCGCGACACCTGGCTGCAATACCGCTTCGGCCAAATCACCGGCGAACAGCGCAGCGCGGGCGCTCAAAAAGAACTCGACGACATCTTTGAACAAGAGCAAGGCGTTGGGCAAACTCAATAACCAGCAGCGGCGCCGCATCCACAACAACCGTGCGGACAAACTGGCGGCGCACGACGCCGCCGACACCGCCACCGTCGTCAGCCACCTCGGCTACCAGCTCATCCTCGAACACCACGGCCAGCTCCTTGCCGCCGACTGGCGCAAACACAGCGGCGACATCGCCTGCAACGACCGCGTTCTCATCCACCGCACAGACGACAGCCACGCCGTGGTTGAAGCCATCCTGCCGCGCCGCAACGCGCTCGCCAAATGGCAGGGACGCAAAGCAAAAACCGTTGCCGCCAACCTTGACCAACTGCTCATCACCATTGCCGCCGAACCCGTCTGGCAAGAAAACCTGATTGACCGCCACCTCATCGCCGCGCACCACGCGGGCATCCCCGCCGCTATCCTGCACAACAAAGCCGACCTGCTCGACGCCGACGGCCTCGCCTTGTTAGAAGAACGCCTTGCCCCCTACCGCGCGCTGAACATCCCGGTGTACAGCGCCAGCCTGCAAGAAGACGGCGTACCGCCCGCACTCGCCGCGTGGCTGCAAGACAAACAAACCATCCTCTGCGGCCAGTCCGGCGTCGGCAAATCCAGCCTCATCCGCAGCCTCAAACCCGACGCCGACATCTGGATACAGGCCATATCAGAAGCGACCGGCCACGGCCGCCACACCACCACCAACCTGCGCCGCTACCCGCTTAACGACACGACCGCGCTGATAGACACCCCCGGCGTGCGCGGCTACGCGCTCGAACACCTTGACCGCGCGCAAATCATCAACGCCTGCCCGGATATCGCCCCGCACGCCGGACAATGCCGCTTCGCCGACTGCGACCACCAGACCGCGCCGGACTGCGCTGTCCTCGCCGCGCTGGCACGCGGCGACATCGCCCCCGCCCGCTACCACAACCTGCTGCAACTGCTGGAAAATCCCTGAGGCAAATGCTGTAGATCATGACCCCCGCCACCATTGCCGAATGCTTCCGCCGCTTCCGCGACGCCAACCCGCAGCCGACCACCGAACTCGAATACGGCAGCACCTTTGAACTACTCGTCGCCGTCATCCTCTCGGCGCAGGCGACCGACAAGGGCGTGAACAAGGCGACGCGCCGCCTTTTCCCCGTCGCCAATACCCCCGCCGCCATCCTTGCCCTCGGCGAAGACGGGCTGAAGGAATACATCAAAACCATCGGCCTCTACAACAACAAGGCGGCGAACATCCTCAAAACCTGCCAAATCCTCATTGACGAACACGGCGGCGACGTTCCCGCCGACCGCGCCGCACTGGAGCGCCTCCCCGGCGTGGGGCGCAAAACCGCCAACGTTATCTTGAATACCGCCTTTCACCAGCCGGTGATGGCGGTTGATACCCACATCTTCCGCGTCGCCAACCGCACCGGCATCGCGCCGGGCAAAACCGTGCTTGCCGTCGAAAAAGGCCTGATGGCACGGGTGCCGCCCGAATACCTGCTCGACGCGCACCACTGGCTCATCCTGCACGGGCGCTACACCTGCATCGCACGCAAACCGCGCTGCGGTTCCTGCCTCATCTCCGACCTCTGCGACAACCCGCAGTTTGACGAATAGCGACCGCTTCGCCGCAACGACGGCGCAGTTGCGTCAATGCTCTTGGTGCGAGGTGCTGTAAAGGATGCGGTCGGTCAGCGCCATTGCCAGCGCGGAGGCGAGGAAGCCGAGATGCAGCAGCAGTTGCCACATCATCACCTTTTCCGGCAGTTGCGCGGCGTTGATGAAGGTTTGCAGCATATGGATGGAGGAGATGCTGATAATCGCCATTGACAGTTTGACTTTCAGCACCGAGGCATTGACGTGGTTCAGCCATTCCGGCTGGTCGGGGTGGTCTTCGGTGTTGAGCTTGGAGACGAAGGTTTCGTAACCGCCGATGATGACCATCAGCAGCAGGTTGGCAATCATCACCACGTCAATCAGGTTCAGCACGGCGAGCATGATGGCGCTGTCGGCGAGGGTGTCCATTTCGGTGAGCAGGTGCCACAGCCCTTTCATGAATTTGTAGGCGTAGATGAGCTGGACGACGATGAGGCCGAGGTAAATCGGCAGTTGCAGCCAGCGGCTGGCAAAGATGATGTTGGCAATGGCGTTGCGCGGGCGGGAATAGGGCGGGGGATTGGTCATGGGTTTGATATTCCGGGGAAAAAAGGGCGCGTAAGTTAGCGGTTTTCGCGGGCGGGCGCAATGAGGCAATGCAGGTCGGGCGTATGCCCGACATTTGTTATTCAATCTTCGCCCGTTTCAGCCGTAGCGCGTTGCCGAGAACGGAGATGGAGCTCATCGCCATTGCCGCGCCTGCGATTATCGGGTTGAGGTAGCCTGCGGCTGCGAGCGGGATGCCCAATATGTTGTAGATGAAGGCGAAGAAGAGATTTTGCCGGATGTTTTTCAGGGTGGCGCGGCTGATGAGCAGCGCATCGACCAGTTGGCTGACGCTGTGCTGCATCAGGGTGGCGGAGGCGGTGTGTTCGGCGACGTCCGCGCCGTCTTTCATGGCAAAGCTGACGTTGGCGGCGGCGAGTGCGGGCGCGTCGTTGATGCCGTCGCCGACCATCGCCACCACTTTGCCCGCCGCTTTAAGCGCGTCTATGGCGGCGGCCTTGTCGCGCGGGCTCATGTTGCCGCGTGCGTCGTCAATGCCCAGTTGTTGCGCAATCCAGGCGACGGTGCCGGGGTGGTCGCCGCTCATGATGTGTGCGCTGATGCCACGGGCGTGCAGGCGCTCAATGGCGGCGCGGCTGTCCGGCTTCAAAGCGTCGGCGAGGGCGAAGGCGCCGAGCGGGCGGTCGTCCACGGCGACGGCGACGATGCTGGCTATGTTCCAGACGTCGCCGAGGTTTTCCGGGAGCGCGAGGCCGCAGTAGTCGGGTTTGCCGACTTTGACGGTGCCGACGCCTGCGATGTCCGCACGGATGCCGGCGCCGCTGTCGGTTTTGGCGTTGGCGGTTTCCGGCAGGGCGATGCCACGAGCCAGGGCGGCTGCGACAATGGCGCGGGCGAGCGGGTGGGTGGCGTTTTGTTCGACGGCGGCGGCGAGGCGGTAGAGTTCGTCGGTTTTTTCTGAATTATCAGTGTTGTTTTGGCTGGTAGTGTCATCAATGAGGGAAGCATTTACTGCGGTAGCTTGCGACGTGCGCTCACCCCCACCCCGCCCCTCCCCCGCTGCGGGCTGCGCCCTGCGGGGGAGGGAGTCATTTTCCACCAGCCACACCGCCGCGATTTCCGGGCGGCCTTCAGTCAGCGTGCCGGTTTTGTCGAGGACGACGGTATCCACCCGCGCCGCTTCTTCCATCGCTGCCGCGTCCTTGTACCAGATGCCGTGCTGTACCGCCTTGCCCATACCGACCATGATGGCGGCGGGGGTGGCCAGTCCCAGCGCGCAGGGGCAGGCGATGACCAGCACGGCGACGGCGTGCATCAGCGCGGTGGTCCAGTCGCCTTTGACCGCCCAGGTGAGGGCGAAGGTGGCGGCGGCAATGGCGACCACCGTCGGCACGAAGATGGCGGCGGCGTGGTCGGCGATGCGCGCAATCGGCGCTTTGCTGCCTTGTGCTTCGGAGAGCGCCGCCATCATGTCGCCGAGCAGGGTTTCTTTGCCGAGCTGTTCGGCGCGATAGACGAGGCTGCCGTCGCTGACCAGCGCGCCCGCGAGCACGCGACTGCCGGGTTCTTTCGCCTCTGGCCGTGATTCACCGGTCAGGTGGCTTTCGTCCGCCCAGCCGCTGCCGCTCTCAACGATGCCGTCGGCGGCGATGCGTTCGCCGGGATTGGCGCGCAGCAGGTCGCCGATTTGTACTTGATCCAGCGGCACGGTTTGCCAAGCGCCGTCGCGCTGCACACTCACCTGGCGCGGCGTCAGTTTGAGCAAGAGGCCGAGGCTGTTCAGGCTGGTTTTTTTGCTGCGGTGCTCAAGGTATTTGCCGAGCGAGACGAAGCCGATGACCATTACCCCCGCTTCAAAGTAGATGTGGCCGTGGCCGTGCGGCGCGCTCATCATGTAGAGCGAGTAGAGGTAGATGGCGCTGGTGCCGAGGGCAACGAGCACGTCCATGTTGGCCAGCCCGCCCTTGATGCTCGCCCAGGCGCTTTGGTAGAAGGGGATGGCGAGCCAGAGCTGGACGATGCTGGCGAGCGCGAGTTGCGCCAGCGGTGGCAGCATCCAGTCGTGGCGACCAATCATCATGCCGACCATGCCGACGAGAAACGGCAGGTTGATGGCGAGCAGCAGCCACAGCCGCCAGCCGGGATGCGCCGGTTCGTCGGCGGGCGTGGTGTCGGCGGGCAGGCTGGCGCTGTAACCGGTTTTGGCGATGAGGGCAACGAGCGCCGCCGGGTCGGTCTGGCTGTCGTCGTAGGTGATTTGTGCCTCTTCGCTGGCGAAATTGACGCTGGCGGCGGCGATGAAGGGTTTTTTGTTGAGGACTTTTTCGATGCGGCTGGCGCAGGCCTGGCAGGTCATGCCGTCGATGTGGTAGCGGATTTTTTGCTGCATGGGGATTTGGGTAGTGCTGGAAATACCCCTCCCCCGGTGGGGGAGGGGGAAGGCATCCATGAAAAAGCAAGGCTTTTTTTATGGATGCCGGGGATGGGGTTACTGGCGGTGCGCTCCGTGTTTGGCTGGTGCTTTGTTACATATATGCCAATGGGTAGGTGCGATTTCCGCACGAACATCGAGGAATGCGGACAAACCCCACCCCCATCCCCTCCCCCACAGGGGGAGGGGTGTTTTCAATTACAACGACGCCTCATAGCCGCCGTCTTCTACCGCCTCAACCAGCGCGGCCGGGCTGGTCTTCGCCGGGTCAAACGACACCGTCGCGTTTTTGTTTTCCAGGCTAACCTCGGCGCTGGCGACACCATCAACGCCCTGCAAGATGCCGGTCACGCTCTTGACGCAGCCGCCGCAGTTCATACCTTCCACATTCAAAACAACCGTTTGCATAACATTCTCCCAAAGGGTGGAAACACGCAGCATTGCGAAACGCTGCACCGGGACGCACTATAAGCCTTCACCCACGGTCAAGGTCAAGCACGATGAACATCAGCGAAGCGGCGCGGCAGAGCGGCCTCACCGCCAAACAAATCCGCGATTATGAAAAGCAGGGGCTGCTTGCGCCCGCCGCGCGCTCGGAGGCGGGCTACCGCCGCTACGGCGCGGGCGATTTGGCGCGGCTGCACTTTATCCGCCACGCGCGCGAGGTTGGCTTTTCCCTGAAGCAAATCGCCACCCTGCTGCAATTGCAGGAAGACCCGGCGCGGCACGCGGGCGAGGTCAAGCGGCTGACCGCGCAGCACATCGCCGCGCTCAACGCGCAAACGGCGCGCCTGCAAAAGATGGTTGCCGAATTGCAACGCTGGCACGACGCCTGCCACGGCGAGCATCAGCCCGATTGCGCCATTTTGGACGGCTTGCAGGAATAATCATGGCGGACAACATCCATCTGTATCATGCGCCACAGTTGGGCAGTGGCTACGACGGTATAACGTTTGAGATGTCTATTGAAGCCGTGGCAAAGCGGCTGGATATTTGGCCATTTGCGCGCGTGCCAGCTGCCAAGCCACGAGCACTGGGCGAATGCTCTTACCATCAATACCATTTGGGCAAAGACGGCATTTTTGAAGATTTGGCGTGGCGGGGTGAGACGGTCGTGATGACTTTCAAGAATGGCGGATTGCGGCGGATTCTTTTGGGCGCAGGCTGGCAGGGAGAAATCTTCGGGCGGCGCATCGGCGGCTGGATTAGGGAACAGTGGGGCGGGATGAAAATCTGCTTTGATGAGGCGGAAGACGTGCTTTATCTGCAAGACTGCAATGGTGAAGACATTTTTGGGCTGGAGATATGGGCAAGCGGTTTGCCGTTTACCGAAGATGCCGTTCAGCAAATCCGCAATCTCTGTCTTTATGGCAGGGAGCGATATTTTTGCCAATAATTCCGCCTGCTACAACTACCGGAGTCCCCCCGTGAAAACCCGTTCTGCCCTCATCCTCCTCATCCTCGCGGCGGCCGCCCGCGCGGAAATCCGCTGGCAATCGCCGCAGGAAGCCTATCAATCCGGCTATTTCAACGATGCCTTCGACGAATACGGCGGGAAACTGTTCAGCGAAGCGCAAGCGGCGCCGAGACTGGTGGAATTGCTCGCCATTTTCGCCAGCGAAGCGGCAGCGCATCGCGCCCACTGGCAGGGTTGGGACGCGGCAGAGGCGCTTTACCGCGACGGCAAATACGCGGAGGCGCTGGCGGCGTTTCAGCGGCTGGCAGAAAACGGGAACCGCCTTGCCGCGTTGCGCGTTGCCGAGCAGTACCGCCAGGGCAAGGGCGTGGCGGAAAGTAACGAACAGTACCGCGTCTGGTTTGAACAGGCCGTTCCCGGTCTGCCGTATGGCGACTATCCGCGCTATGACCTCGCTGCGCGTCGTGAAGATGCCGAGACCCGCTACGCGGCCGCGCAGATGTATATTTATGGCGCGGGCGTGCGTGAGGATTACTTCACGGCCGCCCGCCTGTTGCAGCCGCTGGCAGAGGCAGGCGACGCGCGGGCAATGAGCGAACTGGGCGGTTTGTATCTGGAAGGCCTGGGCGTGGACGAAGACCGGGCGGCCGGTAAACGCTGGCTGGAAAAAGCGGCGCAGGCGGGCGATGCGGACGCGGCGGAAATATTGCAGATACTGGAACAGGCGGGAAAGCGCCCCGACGGCTTGCAGGAATAATGTGAAAAACCCCGGCGATGACCGGGGTTTTTGGCGGTATGGCGGGCGTTATTGTCGCCTCGTCACGTCAAACAGGCGGCGCAGCGGCTCCAGCAGGCCGTATTCGATGCCCATGATGATGCTGACGATGAGGACGACGTAGGCCATCACGTCCACGGTGTCGAGCATGGCGCGCGCACTCGCTATCGCGCTGCCGATGCCGTTGTCGCTGCCGAGCAGCTCCGCCATCACGGTGATTTTCAGCCCGGTGCCGACGGCGACGATGAGCGCGGGCAGGATTTGTCGCAGGATGTGCGGCAGGTAAAACGCCTTGAGGCGGCGGGCGAGCGGCACGCGGTAGCTGGAGAGCATCTCGGAAAGCGGCGTCGGCAGGGTGGCGACGCTCATTTGTGCGGCGGCGAAGACCAGCGGCAGGGTGGTGATGACCACGGTGAAGATGACGCTGGTGCTGCCCATGTTGTACCAAAAGATGGCGAGCACAATCCAGATGATGGGCGGCGTGCCGAGCAGGGTGGTGACGACAGGGCGGGCGAGCAGGGCGAGGGTGCGGCTGCTGCCGGCGATGAGGCCGGTGCCGATGCCGAGGGTGAGGGCGAGGCCGATGCCGATGGCGGCGCGCTGGAGCGTGAGCAGGACGTTTTGCCGTTCGGCGGCGTTGGCGAGGATGTCTGCGGCGCGGGCGAGGACGGTTTCCGGCGCCGGGATGAGCATCGCCCCCAGTCGCGCATGGCCGTATTGCCACAGCGCGATGGCGGTGAAGAGCGAGGCGAGCGCGGGGAAGATGCCCCAAAGGTAGTCGCTGATGCGCCAGGGAAGCGGGCGGCGCAGCGGTTTGCCGTCTTCGAGAATCATGGCAGGTCGTCGCCGGGGTCGGTGAAGGGGACGAGCGTTTCTTCGCCGTCGGCGTCGTGGCTGAGCATCTGGATGCGCTGTTCGGCGTGCTCCAGTTGTTGCTGGCAGGCGCGGACGAGGCCGATGCCCTGTTCGTAGGCGGCCAGCGTCTGGTCAAGGCTGAGGTCGCCGTTTTCCAGTTGTTTGATCAGCGCTTCGAGTTGTTGCAGTTGTTGTTCGTAGGTCATGGGATGCTCGCGCCGGTTACAGGTCAAACGCCGCCTTGATCAGCCGCTGCGTGTATGCGGTCTGCGGGTCGTTAAAGATTTGCATGGCGCTGCCGCGTTCGACGACTTCGCCCTGTTTCATCACCAGCACTTCGTCGCTCATCGCGCGCACCACCGAGAGGTCGTGGCTGATGAAGATGTAGGAGAGGCGGTATTTTTTTTGCAGCTCGCGCAGGAGTTCGACGACTTTCACCTGGATGGAGCGGTCGAGCGCCGAGGTGGGTTCGTCCAGCAGCACGAATTTGGGTTCGAGGATGACGGCGCGGGCAATGGCGATGCGCTGCCGTTGTCCGCCGGAAAATTCGTGCGGGTAGCGGTTGATCATCGCGGGCGACAGCGACACTTCTTCGAGCATCGCCGCCACTTTGTCGGTGCGTTGTTGGCGCGTCAGTTGCGGCTGGTGGACGAGCAACCCTTCGCCGATGATTTCGCCGATGGTCAGGCGTGGCGAGAGCGAGCCGTAGGGATCCTGAAAGACGATTTGCATGTCGGCTTTGAGTTTTTGCCGCGTTTTTTCGTTGATTTTGGCAAGATCCTGGCCTTCGAAGCGGATGTCGCCGCGATAAGGCAGCATGTGCATCAGCGCTTTGCCGAAGGTGGATTTGCCGGAGCCGGATTCGCCGACGACGCCGATGGTCTGCCCCTGATGCAGGGTGAGGTCTATTCCCTTGACGGCGTGGAAGTTTTTGCGCGGTTTGCCGAAGAAGCTGCGCTCCACGACAAATTCGACGTGGATGTTTTTCGCCTCCAGCAGCACGGCGGCGCCTTCAGGTGGCGGCGCTTTCAGCCCTTTGGGCGTGGCGTTGATAAGTTCGACGGTGTATTCGTGCTGCGGGTCGGCAAAGACTTGTTTGATGCCGCCTTTTTCGACGATTTGGCCGTGGCGCATGACGCAGACGTTTTCGGCGTAGTGTTTGGCGAGCGCCAAATCGTGGGTGATGAAGATAATCGCCATGCCCATGTTGCGCTGGAGTTCGTGCAGCAAATCAAGGATTTCCGCCTGGATGGTGACGTCCAGCGCGGTGGTCGGCTCGTCGGCAATGAGCAGGTCAGGCTCGTTGATGAGCGCCATCGCGATCATGATGCGCTGGAGCTGGCCGCCGGAGAATTCGTGCGGGTATTGTTTCAGGCGGCGCTCGGTTTCGTTGATGCCGACGCGCTCCAGCAGGGTTTTGCAGCGTGCGCGGATTTGTTCGGCAGGCGTTTTCGGGTGGTGCGCGCTGATGGCTTCGCCGAGTTGTTCGCCGATGCGCATGAAGGGGTTGAGCGAGGTCATCGGCTCCTGGAAGATCATGCCGATGCGGTTGCCGCGCAGTTGGCGCAGGGTTTCCGGCGGCGCGTCCAGCATGGAGACGCCTTCAAAGGCGATTTTGGAGTTTGCGCCGTATTCGGTCATGTTGTCCGGGTGCAGGCGGACGATGCTCATCGCGGTCACGGATTTGCCGGAGCCGGATTCGCCGACGAGCGCGAGGGTTTCGCCCTTGTTCAGGCTGAAGCTGACGCCGCGCACGGCGTGCACGGTTTCGCGGTCGAGACGGAATTTGACGTCGAGGTTGTCGATGGTGAGGAGAGGGGTATTGTTCGTGGTCATCGTGCTTACCGGTCTTTGGGGTCAAGGGCGTCGCGCAGGCCGTCGCCGACGAAGTTGAAGCAAAAGAGGATGGTGGCGAGGATAAAGGCCGGGAAGATGAGCATCCACGGCGCGGTTTCCATGCGGTCGGCGCCTTCGGAGATGAGGACGCCGAGGCTGGTCATCGGCTCTTGTACGCCGAGGCCGAGGAAGCTCAGGAAGCTTTCGGTAAGGATGACGGCGGGGATGGTCAGCGTCACATACACGATGACGGTGCCGAGGGTGTTCGGCACGATGTGGCGTTTGACGATGCTGCCGGTGGAGACGCCCAGCACTTCGGCGGCGGCGACAAATTCCTTGTGGCGCAGGCTCATCGCCTGGCCACGCACGATGCGCGCCATCGTCAGCCATTCAATCGCGCCAATGGCGGCAAACATCAGATAAATGTTCTTGCCGAAGAAGGTCATCAGCAAAATGACGAAGAACATGAACGGCATGGCATAAAGCACATCCACCACGCGCATCATGATGCTGTCGGTGCGACCGCCCATGTAGCCGGCAATCGCGCCATAGGCGACGCCGATTATCAGACTGACCGTGGTCGCGCACAGGCCGACCAGAAGCGAGATTCGGATGCCGAACATGGTGCGCACGAAAAGGTCGCGCCCGTTGCTGTCGGTGCCAAACCAGTGGCCGTTTTCAATACTCGGCGGCGAGGGAAAATCAATGTCCCAAAAGACCTCGTCCAGGGCAAAGGGGCGCAGGTGCGGGGTAATCAGCGCCGCGCCCGCCATCAGCAGCAGGATGACGATGGAGACCATCGCCGCCTTGTTTTTAACCAGACGGCGCCAGGCTTGTTGCCACAGGCTTTGCCCCTTTTGGGCGGTGGCGGGGGTGGTGACGGAATTGCTCATGAACGTAATCTCACTTTCGGGTCAAGGAAGGCATAGGCGAGGTCAACCAGCAGGTTGAACAACAAAATCAGCGCGCCGTAGAAGACAACCACGCCAAGCACCAGCGTGTAATCGCGGTTGAGCGCGCCATTGACGAAAAAGCGGCCGATGCCGGGAATATCAAAAATCTTCTCGATGATGACCGAACCCGTCATCACCGCCGCGCAGGCCGGACCGAGATAACTCACCACCGGCATCAGCGCCGGTTTCAGACAGTGGCGGAGAATCACCTTCCATTCCGGCAAGCCCTTGGCGCGGGCGGTGCGCACATGGTTGGTGTGCAGCACCTCAATCATCGAGCCGCGCATCATCCGCGAAATATAGGCAATCTGCGGCAGGGCGAGACACGCCACCGGCAGAATCGCCTGCGACAGCCCGTACTCGCCCCAACCGGCGGTACGCGGCAGCCAGTCGGCGTTCCAGCCATGCTCCTGCAACCACAGGCGCAACGACACCGCAATGCCCAATTTCAACAGCGCCGCCATGACAAAACTGGGGATGGTAATACCCACCATCGCAACCGCCATCACCGAATAATCCACGCGCGTGTTTTGCCGTATTGCCGCACAAATGCCCAAAAGCGAACCAATCACCACGGCAATAAAAATGGCGGTAATGCCCAGCTCCGCCGAAACCAAAAAACCGTCAGCGATCATCTCGTTGACGGTGCGGTCAGCGTACTGGAAAGACGGGCCAAAATCGCCCTGCGCCACATTGCCCATATAGCGGAAATACTGCTGATAAAGCGGCTCATCCAGATGATAAACGCGGTTCAGGTTCGCCTCAATTTCCGGCGGGATCTTGCGCTCCTGGTCGAACGGCCCGCCCGGTGCGGCGCGCACCATAAAAAACGCCAACGTAATGATGACAAACAACGTCGGAATCGCAACCAGCAGGCGGCGGAAAAGATACTGGAACATAAGCAACCCCTTTAACACATTAAAAATCATGATGATAAAAAAAAACTTGCGCCAAGGCGCATATGGATAATAACCCATGAATAGTTAATATGGTAGGCTGAAAAGCCCACCCACCCACAAAAATCCACAACACCGGAGAAAACGCCATGAAAAACCAAAAAAAACCGCTCATCCTCCTGCTCACCGCCGCCATTGCCACCCTCGCCCAGGCGGCGAATGCCGAAAGCGTGCTGCGCCGGGGCAACGGCAGCGAGCCGCACAGCATTGACCCGCAGACCGCAGAAGGCGTGCCGGAATCGAACATCCTGCGCGACCTCTTTGAAGGCCTCATCGGCGAAGACGCGAGCGGCAACCTCGTCCCCGGCGTCGCCGAAAAATGGGAAATCTCCGCAGACGGCAAAACCTACACCTTCCACCTGCGCCACAACGCCAAATGGAGCGACGGCACCCCGCTCACCGCACACGACTTCGTCTATGGCTGGCAGCGCGCCGTTGACCCCGCGACCGGCAGCCACTACAGCTTCCTCCTCTACCCCATCAAAAACGCGAAAAAAATCGCCGAAGGCGAGCTGAAAGACGCGACACAATTGGGCGTAAAAGCCACCGACGACCACACCCTCGTCGCCGAACTCGAAGGGCCGACGCCGTACTTCCTCGGCCTCCTGACCCACGCCACCGCCTACCCCGCGCCCAAAGCCGCCATCGAAAAACACGGCAAAAAATGGACGCGCCCGGAAAACCTCGTCAGCAACGGCCCGTTCAAACTCGACAACTGGCAGCCGAACGCCCAACTCACCGTCGCCAAATCCGACCAATACTGGGACAAAGAGGCCGTCAAACTGGATAAAGTCATCTACTACCCGACCGAAAACCAAACCAGCGACATGAACCGCTACCGCGCCGGCGAAGTCGATATGACCTACGAAATCCCCAACGACCAAATCAAAATGCTGCGGGAAAACTTCAAAGACGAACTCAAAATCAGCTCCTACCTCGGCACCTACTACTACGGCTTCAACCTCACCCGCCCGCCGTTCAAGGACAACCCGAAACTGCGCGAAGCGCTGACCCTCGCCATTGACCGCGACATCATCACCGACAAAGTCACCGGCGTTGGCGAAAAACCGGCATACAGCTTCGTCCCGCCCGGCATCAACGGCTACGACCACTACACCCCGGAATACGCCACCCTGGACAAAGCCGCGCGCATCGAAAAAGCGAAAAAACTCTACGAAGAAGCGGGCTACGGCAAAGACAAGCCGCTGAAAGTGGATCTCCTCTACAACACCAACGAGAACCACAAAAAAATCGCGGTCGCGGTTGCCGCCATGTGGAAACAAAACCTGGGCGTACAAACCAACCTGACCAACCAGGAATGGAAAGTCTTCCTCACCACCCGCACCGAGAAAAAACAAACCGAAGCCTTCCGCGCGGGCTGGATAGGTGACTACAACGACGCCTACAGCTTCCTCGAACTGTTCCAGTCCAAGAGCGGGCTGAACGACAGCGGCTACGCCAGCGAAAAATACGACGCGCTGCTCGCCCAGGCCGGACAGGAACAGGACATGGCCAAACGCGCTGCTATCCTGAAAGAGGCAGAAAAAATGCTGACCGACGACTACCCCGTCGCCCCAATCTACAGCTACGTCACCAAACGCCTGGTCAAGCCGTATGTCAAAGGCTACGCGGACGAAAACGTCATGGATCACCGCTCCTCCAAATATATGTGGATTGAAAAATAAGCGGGTGCGGGCGATATACATACAGAGGAGCGCTACCCTACATGTATATATAACCATCCGCCGCTTCCAATGACACAACAAAAACCGCTCTCCGGGGCGGTTTTTGCCATTCCAATCACACCAGCGAAAACCCCCTATGATTCACCTCATCCTCGTCTCGCACCACACCGACATCGCGCGCGGCATCGCCGCCCTCGCCGCACAAATGAGCGCCGCGCCCGACACCATCCACACCGCCGCCGGCATTGACGACGCCGACAACCCCGTCGGCACCGACGCGGTGCGCATCATGCAGGCCATCGAGGACGCCGCCAACCCGGACGGCATCCTCATCCTCGTTGACCTCGGCAGCGCCATTTTGAGCGCACAAACCGCGCTTGACCTGCTCGACGACCCCGCGCTGGCCGCCCGCTGCCGCATCAGCCCCGCACCGCTGGTGGAAGGCGCCATCAGCGCCGCCGTTGCCGCCAGCAGCGGTGCCGACCTTGCCACTGTCGCCCGCGAAGCAGAGCAGGCGCTCGTCGCCAAACAGGCGGCGTTGGGCGAAAACAGCGCTATCCCTGACGAAGCGGGCGGGAAAAATAACCCCCTCCCCTGCGAAGCGGGGGAGGGTTGGGGAGGGGGTGTGAAAACATCGCACAGCGACAACCTTCCGACGGGCGACACCGCCACCATCACCCTCACCAACCGCGACGGCCTGCACGCCCGCCCCGCCGCCCGCCTCGCCGCCGCGCTCGCGCCGTACCAATCCCGCCTCATCCTCACTTGCAGCGACAAACAGGCAGACGGCAAAAGCCTGAACCAGCTCGCGCTGCTGCAAGCGCGCTGCGGCGACCGCCTCACCCTGCACGCCGACGGCGACGATGCGGAAGCCGCGCTGCAAACCTTCCGCGCGCTCGCTGCCGCCAACTTCGGCGACCCGGCAGAGAGTGGCGACGGCAAACTGCTCGCCCGCGCGACCCCCGCCAACGCCGCCACCATCCGCGCCGCCGTCTGGCGCTGCGCGCCGCCGCAACACGATGGCAACGCGCTGCACGCCGACCGCGCCGCCTTTACTGAAGCCGTTGCCGCCGTCGCCACCCGCCTTGAGACGCTACAAAACCAAACCGCCGCCCGCCTCGGCGCGGCAGCAGGCGACATCTTCGCCGCGCACACACAACTGCTCGCCGAACTGGGTGATGCGACCCTGGAATGTGTTTCCCGTTTGAATCCGCCTCCCCTGCGAAGCGGGGGAGGGGAAGGGCACGCCGCGGAAAATGCGAATGCATTTTTCGCGGGAGCCCGGGGAGAGGGTGTGAAAAACCGCGTAGCGACCGCACCCGAAACGAATGACAAACATCCCCCCACACATGACGCCGCCAACTACGCCGCCGCTTGGCAACAAGAAACCGCAAACGCCGCCGCCGCCCTTGCCGCCTTGCCTGACCCCTACCTGCGCGCCCGCGCCGCCGACATTGCCGACCTCGCGCAACAAGTGCTGGCGCAGCTTGCTAACGCGCCCGAAGCTATCGCGCCGGGCAATGCGCCCTTTATCCTCGTCGCGCGCGATCTCTATCCCTCGCGCGCCGCGACCCTGCCCGCAAACTGCCTTGCCGTCGTCCTCGCCGATGGCGACCCGCGCAGCCACGCCGCGCTGCTGTGCCAGGCGGCACAACGCCCGTATTACCACGGCGCGGGCGACGCCGTCCTCGCCCTCGCCGACGGGCAAATTCTCGAAATCACGCGCGACAGCGGCGAGATTCGCCAGCCGTAGGGTGTGTGGCCGCGCAGCGGACACGCACGCATTGTTGCCGCAAAAAGCGCGTGATAGCGGTGATAAACGACGTCCACGGTGTCATCGCAAGTGGTGAAAAAAAGCCGGAGCAATCCGGTTTTTTGGTGGGTGAGCGGGTATCAGGGGCTTTGTGTCGCGTTGGCGGCGGAGGGCGCGTATCGTTTGGCGCGGTATTCGGTTTCGAGTAGTTGCAGGGCGGCGGCGGCTGCCACATCGCCCCGCTCGGCGGCGCGAGACAGCCAGCGGCGGGCATCAATGCGGTTGTCGTGTTCGAGGTAGATCATGCCCACCTGGTACTGTCTGGCGGCATCGCCTTTGGTGCCGGCTTTTTCCAGCCACGGCATCGTGGCAGTTTTGTGGTATTTGGCGGCCGCCAGGTTGTCGTAGTAGCGCAAGGCCAGGGCGATTTGCGCGTCTTCATGTTCTTGTTCGGCGGCACGCCGCAGCCAGTAGTCTGCCTCGGTCGGGTTTTGGGCGACGCCTTCGCCTTTGCGGTAGCGCAGGGCCAGTTGGTATTGCGCGCTGGCACTGCCTGCTTCTGCCGCCTGTCGTAGTGCGGCAGCGGGCGGGGTGGTTTCTGCTGTCAGGGCGTCAATGGCGCGCAGGACGGATGGCGCTTGCGGGTTGCCCTGCGCGGCGGCGCGTTGTAGCCAGTAGCGGGCGGTGGTGTATTCGCCGCTGCTAAAGTAGGTCATGCCGACTTGATAGCGGGTATCGCGTCCGCCCGCCGCTGCTGCTTTGTCCAGCCATTGGTGTGCGGTTTTGGGGTCTTTGGGGGAGCCACTGCTGCCGTGGTAGTAGTGCTGTCCCAGCCAGTATTGGGCGTCAAGGTCGCCGTTTTCTGCCGCCTGTTGCAGCCAGTAGTCTGCTTCCCGCCGGTTTTGGTGAACGCCTGCAAGGTGGCGCAGCGACAGGCGGTATTGGGCGGTGGCGTCGCCCGCTTTGGCTCTTTGGCGCAAGGTGTCAAAGGCTTCAAAGACGGGATAGATGTCTTTGAAGCATTGTCCGGTTTGGATCATGAGCAGGTCCGGCACGACGAAACTGCCGCCATCGGCGGCTTGTTGTAGCCAGTGTCGGGCGGCGGCGATGTCGCCGCTGTCGTAGTATTGTCGTCCCAGACGGGTTTGGGCGGTCGCGTCGCCCTGGGCCGCGTCGCATTGTCGCCGGTATTCGGCTCGTGCGCCGTTTGGCTCGGCGTAGTAGCAGGGCAGGAGGCCTTGCGCCCCGGTATCGCCCGCTTCGGCGTGTTGTCGCAGGGCGGTTTCGACGTCAACCGGCGGCGCCTGTTTTCGGTTTGTCAGGTGTTCGATGTTATTCAGCAAGTGGGCGGCGATGTCGGCGTGGATGTTGTCGCTGGCGGCGACGGGTTGCAGCCAGCGGCGGGCGTCGTCGTAGTCCTCATTGAAGTAGTAGCGCCAGCCGACATTAAACTGTATGTCCGGGTCGCCATGTGCAGCGGCTTTGTCCAGCCATACGTGTGCGGCTGTACGGTCTTTTTTGATGCCCATCCAGCCGTCGTAGTAGCGCTCGCCCAGCCAGTATTGGGCATCGGCGTCGCCGTTTCCTGCTGCCTGTTGTAACCAGCGGTTTGCCGTTTCCTGGTCTTGTTTGACGCCATCACCCAGGCTGTAGCGGAAGTAAAGCTGGTACTGCGCCCGGGCATCGCCTGTTTCGGCGCGCCGTTGCCATTCGGCGGCTTCGGCAGCAGGGTCGCGTGGTGGTTCGGCGATGGCATCACGCGGCGATGCGGCGGTATTGGCCGGGGCTGCCGGGCGCTTTTTGCCTTGCGCGCGGCCAATGGTATCCAGTAGGCTGACGGCCATGCTGGCGTAGTCGCTTTCACTGGTAACGACAGGCTGTAGCCAGCGGCGGGCATCGTCGTAGTCGCTCCCGAAAAAGTATTCCATGCCGATCAGGAATCGCATATCGCTGTCGCCTTGTGCTGCCGCTTTTTCCAACCATTCCCGCCCGATGCGTTTGTCCTGGCGGAATTCGGCAAAACATCCGTTGTAGTAACACACGCCCAACCGGTATTGGGCTTCAACATTGTCATTTTCTGCCGCCTGTTGCAGCCAGCGGTTTGCCGTTTCCTGATTTTTCTCAATGCCATAGCCATAGCGGGAACGCCAGAAAAGCTCGTATTGCGCTTGGGCGTCGCCACGCATCGCCGCTTGTTCCAGCCAGTAGGAGGCGCGCATTTGTGTGCCGTCGTCTGTGCCGCTTTTTTGGTAAAGCATTCCGAGGGCGGTCATGGCGTCGCGTTCGTGTGCGGCGGCTTTGGTGAGCCAGTAGTGCGCGATGATGTCGCTGCGCGGGACGCCGTCACCATAATGATAGAGGTGGGCGAGGTTGTAGCGGGCGTCGTTGTCGTTCAGGCGGGCGGCGGCGGTGTAGTACTGCGCGGCGCGTTGCGGGTTGCGGGCGACGCCTTCGCCGCTGTCGTAGAGGACGCCGAGGTTGTACAGGGTGTAGCTGTCCTGGCCATATGCGGTTTGGGATTTTCGCCACCAGTAGTGCGCCAGACGGGCGTCTTTTTTGCCGGTTTCGCCTTTGTACCAGGCGTCGCCGAGGGCAATCTGCGCCAGCCAGTCGCCTGCGAGTGCCCGTTTTTGGCGTTCTTTGAAGGTTTTGGCATGGGACGCAAGCGGGTTTTCGCCTTGCCAGAATTTGATGTTGTGCCGGGGCGGCCAGGGCGTGGCCGTGTTTTCGGCGAGGGCAGCGGCAGGCGCGGGCGGATGGTTGCCGACCGTTCCGGGCGGTGGCAGCGGCGTGGCCCTGCCGCGTTGCAGGTCGTTCATCATTTCCAGTACTGGCAGCACGGTGCGGTCGCCGTGGTCGGCGAGCTGCCGGAGCCAACGGCGGGCGTTGTGGTAGTCGTCATGCTCAAGGTAGGTCATGCCGGTTTGTTTTTGCAGGTCGCGATCGCCCCGCGTTGCGGCTTGTTCCAGCCAGTAGCGGGCGGTGGTTTCGTCTTGTGCGTTGTCTGCCGTGTCGTCGTAGTAATGGTTGCCCAGCCAGTATTGGGCGGCGGCATGGCCGTTTTGTGCCGCCTGCCGCAGCCAGTGGTTGGCGCTGTCGCGGTTTTGGGCGATGCCGTCGCCCGTGGCGTAGTGCCAGGAGAGCTGGTATTGGGCGGCCGCCGCGGTGGCGGCGATGCGTGCGGGGGGTGTCGCCCCCGGCGGTGCGGGGGCGGTTTCGAGCCAGGCGCGGGCGACGGGATGTCCCCAGTAAGCGGCTTCTTGCCAATGTTGGCGTACTTCGTTCGGCTGCGGGGGTTGGTAACCCGGCAGTTTGTGTTGTTCGATGAGGGCGGTCAGGTAGGCGGCATCGGCGCAGTAGTCGGCAGGCGGGTTTTCGTCTTCGTGGCAATGTTGCAGGAATCCGGAGAAGGCGTTGTGGGCGGCGTTGGGGTTTCCCGGTTCGCGCCAGTCGCTGTGGGATTTGCCGATGAGGTACTGCGCGACGGGGTCGCCTTTTTTGCCCGCGTGCCAGTATTTGCGCGCCGTGGTGTAATCCGGCGGGCGGGCGTCGGCGTAGATTTGGCCCAGTTCGCGGTAAGCGCTGCTGTCGCCTTTTTCGGCGGCGGCGAGGTACCAGTGTTCTGCCTGGGGGCGGTCGGCGGCGTCGCGGTAATGGCGGGCGAGCGCCTGCATCGCATCGGTGCTGCCCTGGGCGGCGGCAACCTGCCACCATTTCAGCGCAGCTTCCTCGTCGCGGGCGATGCCGTCGCCGTGGGCGTAATGGTTGGCGAGTGCGACCTGCGCCTGCGTATCGCCGTGCATCGCGGCCTGTTCGGTTTGTTCGATGGCGGTCAGGCCGCTGTTGTCGGTGTTTTCTGTGCCGGTTTGGGCGGTGGCTGCCGCCCGTTGCCATTTTGCTGCGATTGCCGGGTCACGGGCGACGCCTTCGCCACGCGCGTAGAGACCGGCGAGTTCGGCCTGCGCCTGCGGATGGCCGCGCATCGCCGCCTGTTCCAGCCAGTAGAAGGCGAGGGCGTGCTGGCCGTCGCCGCTGATGCCAAGTGAGCCCTGCTGGTACAGGCTGCCGAGGGCGTACATCGCGTCGCGGTCGCCCTGGGCGGCGGCTTTTTCCTGCCAGTCGCGCGCGATGTAGGCGTTTTGCGGCACGCCCTTGCCGTCGCGGTAGAGGTTGCCGAGGTTGTATTGGGCGGAGATGAAGCCCTGTTGGGCGGCTTTGCGGTACCACTGCGCGGCAAGGCGATAGTTCTGGCTGACGCCACGGCCTTCGTCGTAGAGCACGCCGAGGTTGTATTGGGCGATGCGCTGTCCCTGCGCCGCCGCTTTTTCCCACCAGTAGCGTGCTTGGTCGTAATTGACGGTGCCAGCACTGCCGTTGATCCAGGCAATGCCGAGGTTGAACTGGGCGTCGGCGTTGCCCGCTTCCGCCTGTTGGCGCAGCGGTCGCAGCGCGGGGTTTTGCGGATGCGACGTCGTCGTCAATGCTGGCGGGGGTAGCAGCGGGAGTTGGTCGGGCGGTGCGGCAAGACCGAGGAGCATAAGCAGGGCGGCGAAGTCCATGAGCGTCCTCCGGGATGGCGCTTAGCCGCGCAAGGCGTGGGTAATGCGCAGCGCGTCGCGGGTCGCGGCGACGTCGTGGACGCGCACGATGTCTGCGCCCTGCCAGGCGGCCAGCGCCGCCAGGGTGACGCTGCCGTGCAGGCGTTCGCCGACGGGCGCGTTGTGCAGGTAGTGGCCGATGGTGGATTTGCGCGAGACACCGAGCAGCAGCGGGTAGCGGTCATGTTTGAAGCGGCGGCATTCGCGCACCAGCGCCATGTTTTGCGCCGGGGTTTTGCCGAAGCCAAAGCCGGGGTCGAGGATGAGGCGGTCGGCGGCGATGCCCGCTTCGATGCAGGCGGCGACGCGCGCTTGCAGGTAGCTGTCCACTTCGGTGACGACGTCGGCGTAGTCGGTGTTGTCCTGCATGGTGTCGGGCATCCCGCGCATATGCATCAGGCAGATGGCAACGTCGGGGTAGCGCGCGAGCAGTTCGAGGGCGCCGTCGTCTTCCAGGCCGTGCACGTCGTTGATGAGGTCAACGCCAAGTTCGAGCATCGCCGCCATCACCGCCGTTTTTTTGGTGTCAATCGAAACGGGGCGCGTGCCGTCAGCGACCAGCGCTTGCACGATGGGCGTCAGGCGGGCGATTTCTTCCTCTGCTGGCACTTCGCGCGCACCGGGGCGGGTGGATTCGGCGCCGATGTCGATGATGTCCGCGCCGTCGGCAATCATCTGCCGCGCGTGGGCAAGGGCGCGGGCGGGGTTAAGCCAGGCGCCGCCGTCGGAAAATGAATCGGGCGTGCTGTTCAGCACGCCCATCAGGTTGGTGTGGCTCAGGTCGAGCGTGAAGCGACCGCAACGCATCAGTGTTGCTCCGCCGGTTTGTCGTGGCCACCGAGCGAGAAGTCGTCGTGGTGGCTTTGCGGCTTGTCGTCCGCCGGGCCGTCCCAGTCGGCAGGCTCGCGTACCGGGCGGCGCGCCATCAGGTCATCAATCTGGCCTTCGTCGATGGTTTCGTATTTGATGAGCGCTGCGGTCATGCTGTGCAGGATGTCCATGTTGTCTTTCAGGATTTTTTCGGCGCGCGCGTAGTTGCGGTCGATGATGCCCCGGATTTCGGTGTCGATGTTGTGCGCGGTTTCGTCGGAGACGTTTTTGTGCTGCGTCACCGAGCGGCCAAGGAAGACTTCGCCTTCTTCTTCACCGTAGGCGAGCGGCCCCAGTTTTTCCGACAGTCCCCAGCGGGTGACCATGCTGCGCGCGATGGCGGTGGCGCGTTCGATGTCGTTGGAGGCGCCGGTGGAAACCTGGTCTTCGCCGTAAATCAGCGCTTCGGCGATGCGGCCGCCGTAGAGGGTGGCAATCTGGCTTTCGAGGCGTTGTTTGGAGTAGCTGTAGCGGTCCTGTTCGGGCAGGAACATGGTGACGCCGAGGGCGCGGCCACGCGGGATGATGGTGACTTTATACACCGGGTCATGCTCCGGCACGATGCGACCGACGATGCAGTGTCCCGCTTCGTGGTAGGCGGTCATTTCTTTTTCTTTGTCGCTCATCACCATCGAGCGGCGTTCGGCGCCCATCATGATTTTGTCCTTGGCGTCTTCCATGTCCTGCATGGTGATTTTTTGCCGGTTGCGCCGTGCGGCAAAGAGCGCCGCTTCGTTGGTGAGGTTGGCGAGATCGGCGCCAGAGAAGCCGGGCGTGCCGCGCGCGATGTCAAACGGTTTGACGGCATCATCGAACGGCTTTTTGCGCATATGCACTTTGAGGATTTGTTCGCGCCCTTTGAGGTCGGGCAGGCCGACGACGACTTGGCGGTCAAAGCGACCGGGGCGCAGCAGCGCGGGGTCGAGGACGTCCGGGCGGTTGGTGGCGGCAATAACGATGACGCCTTCGTTGCCTTCAAAGCCGTCCATTTCCACGAGGAGCTGGTTCAGCGTCTGTTCGCGTTCGTCGTGTCCGCCGCCGAGACCGGCGCCGCGTTGGCGGCCAACGGCGTCAATTTCGTCAATAAAGATGATGCAGGGCGCGTGTTTTTTCGCTTCTTCAAACATATCGCGCACGCGCGAGGCACCAACGCCAACGAACATTTCGACGAAATCAGAGCCGGAGATGGTGAAGAACGGCACTTTTGCCTCACCGGCAATCGCACGCGCGAGGAGGGTTTTACCGGTGCCGGGCGGGCCGACCATGAGCAGGCCGCGCGGGATTTGTCCGCCCAAACGGCTGAATTTGCTCGGATCGCGCAGGAATTCGACCATCTCGACAACGTCCGCTTTCGCTTCGTCCGCGCCGGCGACATCGGCAAACGTTACCTTGATTTTGTCTTCCGGGATCAGACGGGCGCGGCTTTTGCCGAAGGAAAACGCGCCGCCTTTGCCGCCGCCCTGAATCTGGCGGGTAGTGAACATGAAGAGACCGATGAGCAGCAAAATCGGCAGCAAATTGACGAGGATGCGGGTAAAGAGGCTTTCTTTTTCCAGCGGTTCGCTGCTGATGTTTACCTTGTTGGCGCGCAGATCGCCGATGAGGGCGCGGGTATCGGTCGCCTCGGGGTTGTTGGTGGTGTAGCGCCCGCCACTGCGGTCGGTGAAGCTGATGCGCGCGTTTTGCAGGTCAATCGCCGCGCTTTGCACTTCGCCGTTGTCCACGCGGTCAAGGAACTGCGAATAGCTGACTTCGCGCGTGTTGCCGGAGGTGCCGAATTTGCCCATCTCGCCGACGAGCAGCAGGAACAGCAGGATCAAGCCGCCCCAGACCAGTAATGATTTCCGCATATCGTTCAAAATTTTATCCTCTCAATTCAAGACTTGCGGCCAAACCCGCGTGCCAGCAGGTAGGTTTCCTGACTGCGCGCGCGCGAGGCTTCGGGCTTGCGCGTCTGCACGGTCAAAAATTGGCTTTTCAAAGAGCGCAGTAGTGTATCAAACCCGGGGCCGTGGAAGATTTTTGTTAAGAAATCTCCACCCGGTGCGAGGCGGCTCTGCGCGAAATCCAGCGCCAGCTCGACCAGGTACATACTTTTCGCCTGATCAACGCTGCGCACGCCGCTAGTATTGGGGGCCATGTCGGAAATCACAAGGTTGACCGCGCTGTCGCCGAGTTCGGCATAGAGCGCGTCCAGCACCGCCTGTTCGCGGAAATCGCCCTGGATGAAGGTGACATCGGCCAGGGCGTCCATCGGCAAAATATCCAGCGCAATCATCCGTCCGCGCCCATTCAAGCATTGCGCCACATATTGCGACCAGCCGCCCGGTGCCGCGCCGAGTTCCACCACCACCATGCCGGGGCGGATGAGGCGGTCTTTTTCCTGAATTTCCATCAGTTTGTACACCGCGCGCGAGCGGTAGCCTTCCTGCTGCGCCTTTTGTACATAAATATCGTTGAAATGTTCTTTCAGCCAGCGCTGACTTGTTTTGCTGCGTGCCATTGTCTTACCATACGCGGAAATTCAACAGGATATAAAAATGTTAAGCAAAAACCAAATCCGTTTTTTGAAAGCGCAGGCGCATCATTTGCACCCGGTGGTATTGATTGGTGCCAATAGCGTGAGTGAAGGCGTGGACCGCGAAATTGACCGCGCGCTCGACAGCCATGAGCTGATTAAAGTGAAATTGGGCAATATTGAAGACGTCATTCAGGCGGAAATGATTGCCCATATTACAGAAACGCATCAGGCGGAATTTGTGCAGAAGATTGGTCATACCGCCGTTTTTTACCGGCACAATAAAGAAAAGGCCAAGATTGTTTTGCCTAAAGACTGAATGCGGAAGTTAATAAAAAAGGCGGGGGAATCCCGCCTTTTTTACGCAAGCGTTGGGGCAATTAACGTCTGCCACCAAAACCGCCAACGTAGTGGACTGCTTCGCCTTTGGCATCCTGACCGTGCAGACCGTAAACCCCGCCGATTTCTTCGGCAGCCGGGCCGTAGAAGCGACCTTTCATGTCACCGGAGAGACCGTTGGCAGCACGCATCGTGCCGTTGAAGTCGCCAGTGCCTTCTGCCCATGACGCTGAACCGTTCAGGTTAAGGTCGGGACGGTCTTCAATGACGTGACCGAAGGCGCCAAATTCGTGCAGGACAGAGGTATCAGTCGTTTCGTAGCTCAGGTTGCGTGCACCAAAATCAGCGTGGATTTTGTTGTGCGCGGTGACTTGTGCCGAGTTGTAATAGGCGTGGGTGATACCGGTGTAATCCGCGCCATCAGCGGTCGGCATTTCACTGCCTTTGGTCGGGCGACCAATGCTTTGATAGCCGAGGATAACGTCACGACGGTTTTTCAGGTAGCTGCCGTTGGCACCACCGAAGAAGTTACCAAAAGTTTGATAACTCCAGCCGGCAGCGGAAGGGCTGCGGAAATAGGAAGACAGGTATTGTTGTTTGTTTTGTACCAGTGTCGGGTTGGCAAACAGGAGTACTTCGTTGAATTCACGACCAATGGAACCACCGAAATCTTGCAGCTCGCCATTGACACGTTTGCGGGTAATCTTGCTGATACCGGCATCTTTCGGAATGTTGGCATTGCCGTCAATGGTGCCGGAAGCCAAAATGGAGTGATAAACGCCATTGATGTCCTGCATCATCACCGGATCCAGACCATTATCTTGCTGCTGATTCTGGTTGTTTTGGTTATTTTTGTTATTTTCTTTCGCCAATCCGCTGCATTTGCTCTTCGCGCAGATTTCACTAACGATACCCGGCTGGTCATAGGCGAGGCGGTCGGTGTTGTCAATCTTGCCGTTGCCGTTGTTATCGACGGAAACGACGGTCGGACTCAGTTGTTGGCCGATACCGTCCTGGCCATCGGTCAGGAATTTGTTCATGGCCGGATCATTTCTGTCAATCTGTTTCGGCGGCGTACCCTGTTTCTGTTGTTGATCAGCGTCCGAGCCTTTGGGCGGGGTGAGGAAGCCGATGTGATTGTCATGTCCGGCGATGGTGTCGCTGCCACAGGCGCTGAGCAAGGCGACGCTGAGGATGGACAGCATCCATTGCGGTTTCATCTTTTTCCGTTGCATAGGTATCTCCATAGCGGGTTGGTTAAAAGGGATTAACTTACGTTAAGGTGGATAATCATACATTATCGTAACCGAAAAGCAAGAACTTTAGCCCCGCAGGCGATGTGCTGTTGTGCGGCTGCGACAGCGTCCGCTTTAGCCTTTTGCGGGTCGGATTTTGGCAAGGATGGCGGTGGCGGCATAGAGCGCGAGGCCGACCACGCTGCCGACGCCGACGGAAAGGGCGGCATCCACCCACCACGCAGCGAATCCGCCCATGCCCGCCGTCCAGTGTTGTGCGAGGTGGTGCAGCGCGGCGATGTTTTCCACCCAAAGGTGGCCGCCGACGATGAACATTGCCGCCGTTCCCGCGACCGACAGCGCTTTCAGCAGTTTCGGCGCGAACCACAGCAGCGCCCGCCCCGCCGCTTGCAACAGCCGGGACGGTTTTCCGCGCCAGTAGAGGCCGAGGTCGTCGATTTTGACAATCAGCGCGACCACGCCATAGACGGCGGCGGTGAGAATGAGTGCGACGGCGGAGAGGCCGAGGATTTGCGTCCAAAGCGGCTGACCGACAAAACTCGCCAGCGCGATGACGACGATTTCCAGCGAGAGGATGAAGTCGGTGCGGATGGCGGCGCGGATTTTTTCTTGTTCGATCAGCGCCGGGTCGCGCGTGTCTTCGTGCGTGTCCGCGTGGGCATCGTCGTGATGCAGCAGGCGGTGCAGGATTTTTTCGACGCCTTCGTAGCAGAGGTAGGCGCCGCCAATCATCAACACCAGCGGCACGGCGGCAGGCAAAAAGGCGCTCAGGAGAAAGGCGGCGGGGACGATGATGGCTTTGTTGAGCAGCGAGCCTTTGCTCACCGCCCAAATAATCGGCAACTCACGGCTGGCGTGGAGACCGGTGAGCTGGTTGGCGTTGAGCGCGAGGTCATCGCCGAGTACGCCCGCCGTTTTTTTGGTGGCGATTTTGGTCATCGCCGCGACGTCATCGAGCAGTGAGGCGACGTCGTCCAAGAGCGCGAAGAATCCGCCCGCCATCGTCAGCCCTCCACCGGCGCGGGCGTTTCCGCGTAGGGGTCGGCGTAACCGAGTTTGGCGAGGATTTCGCGTTCGGTGTTTTCCATTTTTTCCGCTTCTTCGTCTTCGATGTGGTCGTAACCCAAAAGATGCAGAAATCCGTGGATGACGATGTGCGCCCAATGCGCTTCCATCGTTTTTTTCTGCTCTTTCGCTTCACGGTTGACGACGGCGGCGGCAATGACCACGTCGCCCAACAGGCGCGGTTCTTCCGGCAAATCCCAGTCGCAGGGGAAGGAGAGGACGTTGGTCGGGTAATCCTTGCCGCGATAGTCGCGGTTCAGCTCCTGCATTTCGTCGTTGTCAACGAGGCGGATGGTCAGCTCCAGCGCTTCTTCAATGGCGAGCGTTGCGCGTGCGGTTTCCAGCCAGCGTTGCAGGCGTTTTTCGCTGGGAAAGCGTTCATCGTTGCCGAGTTCTTCGGTTTGGTAGTCAATGGTCAGGCTCATGGTGTCGGTTTTTCGTCGGGTTGTTCGGCGGCGGCGTAGGCTTCGACGATGCGCTGCACCAGCGGGTGGCGCACCACGTCCTGCGCGGCAAAGCGGGTGAAGGAGATGCCGTCCACGCCGTCAAGGATGCGGGCGGCGTGTTTCAGGCCGCTGGTCACGCCTTTCGGCAGGTCGATTTGTGTCGCGTCTCCAGTAATCACGGCGGTCGAGCCGAAGCCGAGGCGGGTCAGAAACATTTTCATCTGCTCAACGGTGGTGTTTTGCGCCTCATCAAGGATGATGAAGGCATCGTTCAGGGTACGGCCGCGCATGAAGGCGAGCGGCGCGATTTCGATGACGCCGCGCTCCATCAGCTTGGCGACGCGCTCGCCGCCGAGCATATCGTTCAGCGCGTCGTAGAGCGGGCGCAGGTAGGGGTCAACTTTTTGCGTCATGTCGCCGGGAAGGAAGCCAAGGCGTTCGCCCGCTTCCACCGCCGGGCGCACCAGCACCAGTTTGCGCACTTTGTCTTCGGCGAGATAGGAAACGGCGGCGGCGACAGCGAGATAGGTCTTGCCCGTCCCCGCCGGGCCGATGCCGAAATTGACCGCATGCTCAAAGATGCGGCGCAGATAGCGGCGCTGGTTCGAGCCACGCCCGCTGATGGTGCCGCGCCGCGTTTCGATGCGGATGTCCTTGCCCTCGTCGCGCGCGGCAATTTCTCCGGCGAGCGTCGCCCCCGCATCGCGCAGGGCGAGGTGGACATCATCGGCGTTGAGCACGCCGCTGCCGGTCTGCGCGTAAAGGTTTTCGATGACGAAACGCGCCTGCGCGCAGCGCCCCTCGTCGCCTTCCACCTGAAAAAGATGGCCACGGTTGCCAATCTGCACGTGCAACTGTTCCTCAATCAGGCGCAAATGCGCGTTCAACTGCCCGACCAGCTCGCCCAGGCGGGTTTGGTCTTGCGGCGCAAGCTGAAACGCCAAAATATGCTTGTCACTCATAACATCAAGCGCTGTAACGCTGCGGGGCGCGCTGCCCTTCCGCCTCAATCAGGCGGCCGCGCAGCGAATTCTTGTAAGCAGCGGTAATCTGCACCTTGGCGAAGCGGCCGATGAGCGACTGCGGCGCCTGGAAATTGACGACGCGGTTGTTCTCGGTGCGGCCGCAAACCTCTTTCGCATTCTTCTTCGAGATGCCATCAACCAGCACCCACTGCTCGCTGCCGACCATATCGGCAGAAATCTGCGCCGCCATCTGCAAGATGCGCGCCTGCAAGCGGGCAAGCCGCGCTTTCTTCACCTCCATCGGAATGCGGTCGGGCATCGCCGCCGCCGGGGTACCGGGGCGCGGGCTGTAAATAAAGCTGAAGGAAGTGTCGTAAAACACGTCCTCAATCAACTGCATCGTCGCCTCAAAATCCGCGTCTTCCTCGCCGGGGAAACCGACGATGAAATCCGAAGAAAAGCTGATATTGGGGCGGATTTCGCGCAGCCGCGCCAGCTTCTCCTTGTACGCCGCCGCCTTGTGGCCGCGCTTCATCAGCGCCAGCACCTTGTCCGAACCGCTCTGCACCGGCAAATGCAGATGGCTGACGAGCTGCGGCACGCGGCGGTAAACCTCAATCAGGCTGTCGGTGAACTCCACCGGGTGCGACGTGGTAAAGCGGATGCGGTCAATGCCGTCAATGGCGGCGACATACTCAATCAGCAGCGCCAAATCGGCGGTGCCGCCGTCAAACAGCGCGCCGCGATAGGCATTGACGTTCTGGCCGAGCAGGTTGATTTCGCGCACGCCCTGCGCGGCAAGCGAGGCGCATTCGGCGATGACGTCGTCAAACGGGCGGCTGACCTCCTCGCCGCGCGTATAAGGCACGACGCAGAAGGTGCAATACTTGGAGCAGCCTTCCATGACCGAGACGAACGCGGTCGGCCCTTCGGCGCGCGGCTCCGGCAGATGGTCAAACTTCTCGATTTCCGGGAACGACACATCAACCACGCCGTCGCGCTTCTCCTGCGCCTCGCTGATGAGATTGGGCAGGCGGTGCAGCGTCTGCGGGCCGAAGACCACATCGACCGCCGGCGCGCGGCGGCGCAGCTCCTCGCCCTCCTGCGAGGCGACACAACCGCCGACGGCGATGATGACGTGCGGCTTGGCATCCTTGAGCGGCTTCCAGCGGCCAATCTGCGAAAACACCTTCTCCTGCGCCTTCTCGCGGATGGAGCAAGTGTTGAGCAGCAAAATATCGGCCTCCTCCGGCGTATCGACTGGGGTGATGCCATGCGAAACCTTGAGTACGGCGAGCATCTTGGACGAGTCGTACTCGTTCATCTGGCAGCCATGCGTTTCAATATAAACGTGTTTCAGTAGTTGCGACATGATTGATATAAGAATGAAAAACGGCGCGCATTATAGCGAGTTCGCCCCAGCCGCGCGCAAATCCCCCGCCGTCAGCACGCCCAAATCCAGCAACGCGCGGGCGATACCGTCCTCCTCCAGCGTGCCGGTAATGTGCGACGCGACCGCTTTCAGCGCGTCGCAGGCATCGCCCATCGCCACCGCGCAGCCGACTGCGGCGAACATCTCCACATCATTCAGACCGTCGCCGAATGCCATCGTCTCCTGTGGTGCAAAGCCGAGCGCGGCGCAGGCGTCCGCAATGCCGCGCGCCTTGCTGCCGTCCGCGTGCAGCAAATCCACCGCGCTGGCGTGGCTGCGCACGCTGCGGTAACGCCCGCCGTGGTCGGCGAGAATCGCCTGCAATGCCGCTTCCTCCTCAACAGGCGCCAGCACAATCATTTGATGCACCGCGTGTTCGCGGAAATAGTCGGGGGCGACGATGTAGCAGGGATAGCCGCGCAGGACGCGATGACTGCTGCCGCGCGAGCGCCCCGCCGCCATGTGGCGCTCGGAGACGAAGGTGTATTCCCAGTCGTGCGCGCGGAAAGCGCGGATGAGCGATTCAATATCGGCGACGGGCAGGGGATGCGCGGAGAGGACACGGTCGCCGAGGCGGTTGTACTGGCCGTTGCTGGAGACGACCAGCGCAATCTCGCCAGATGCCACCAGTTGCGCGATGCGTGGCGGCAGGGCGGCATAACCGCGCCCGGTGGCAATCGCCGGGACGATGCCGCGGGTGCGCAGCGCGGCGATGGCGGCGAGGGTGGAAGGCGGGACGAAATCGCTGCGGTGGTCGTAGAGGGTGCGGTCGATGTCGAAAAAGATGGCGCGGGGCGTGTTCATGGGAATCTCTCAAGGGTGGCAATGGATTTATAGCAATCCTCACAAAGCCCTGTACGGCGTTGCGCCGCCTCGCCGTACAAAAGCGTACTGTCTTCGGCGGCGCGCCTTGTACAGAACTTTGTGAGTATCGCTATATGGCGCGTACCGGCGGGCGGACATCAGGAATCGTCCGTCCGGCGGACAAGACGGGCGGTATTGTAAACACACCCTAACCCAACCTGCGTGGTCTGCACATAAAACAAAAATGGAATCGTAGGGTGTATGCCACAGGCACGCACGCGGTTTCCGATGCAAAATTCCCGCGTGCGTGTTGGCTGAGCCGCCACGCGCCCTACGCACAGAATCCGCCATAGGGTGCGCCTTGTACAGAGCGTTGTGAGTATCGCTGCGACAAGCAGCGCGGCGCAAGGGCAACCTCATGCACGGTAACTGCCCCATAGCGCATGAGCTGTCGGAGCGGACAGTAGCGTCAGCGGTTGCGGCGTATCAGGATGGCTGCAAGGAGCGCGACGAGGGCGGCGGCAAGCAGCGGCGGGATGAACACCTGTGCCGTCCACCAGCCACGCGAGCCGGACGGATGCCCAGGCGCGAGGAGAATTTCGCGGGGCGGCGCCTGATGCAGGCCGCCTGCCGTTCGCCAGTCCATCGGCAAATGGCTGCTGACGGGAAATTCGCGCCCGCTCCAGTCGCCGGTCGCCAGCACGGTGTACGGCGCCTGTTGCGGGATGACGCGCTCCGGCAGTTTCCGCGGGCTTTCCCAGATAATTTCTCCGGCCTGGCACGTCCAGCCCGTCCACAGCGCGACGCCATCGCGCGCGCATTGTACCTGGCGGGCGGTGCCGTGACCGCGCACTTCCGCTTCGATACCGCCGCCCTGCGAACCTGCAATGCGTTCCGCGATGCCAACCAGCGCCGCGACGAAGAACACGAGGGCAACGAGCGTGCCTGCTGTTACGGCTATCCGGGGTTCATTTTGTTTGGGCGCCTTTTTGCCGTGGGGTGACGCGGCTGCGTTTTGAAGTGCGTCCGCATCAAAACGGCATTCGACACGGTATTTGTGCTTCTGTTTATGGCCTGAATACAGGGTCACGACTTTTTTCAGCGCCTGTATGGCGTCTTCTCGCGGGACATTTTTGCCTGTCCCGGCATGGCGCAATTTCCATATGTACAGATAGCTGCCGTCTTCAAGAATTTGCCGCCCGTCCATGGAATTGCTATCGACAAATTCTATTATGAATGTGCAGCGATTATCTTCGGTAATCGCCGGGAATTGCAGATATACGCTGCGGGCGCAACTGCCCTCGGCAATTTCCATGACGTGCGGCGTTCTCACACAGGCAATGATATTGCGCGCCTTGTCCTCAAAGAAAAGATCCCTTTCCTGATCCAGACAGAATGTCTTTGCAATTTGTTGTGCGGCGGGTGTGTTGCCAGGGATTTCCCGGAATGCCATGTTTTTCTCCGCTCAGGTTGGCCCCTACGCTTTCCGCCGCCGCAGCAACCGCCCCAAATCGTCCATCAGCGTGTACACCACCGGGATGACGACGAGGCTCAACAAGGTGGAAGTAACAAGCCCGCTGACCACCGCTGCCGCCATCGGCTGCGGGAAGGTCGGGTCGCCCCGTCCCCAGCCGAGCAGCAGCGGCGTCATTCCCGCGCCCATCGCCACGCTGGTCATGATGATGGGGCGGGCGCGTTTGTGGCAGGCGTCAATTAGCGCATCGTAGCGGCTCATGCCGTCGCGGCGTTCGGCGAGGATGGCGTAATCGACCAACAGGATGGAGTTTTTGCTGGCGATGCCCATCAGCATGATGAAGCCGATCATCGACGCCATGTTGATGCCGTCGCCGAGGATGATGAGCCCGGCGAAGGCGCCGCCGATGGAGAGCGGCAATGCCATGAGGATGGTGAAGGGTTGCAGTACGCGGTGGAAGAGCAGGACGAGGATGGCGTAGATGCAGAAGATGCCGACGCCCATCGCCAGCACAAATCCGCCGAACAGTTCTTTCATCATTTCTGCCTGGCCGATGTCGCTGGCGCGCACCGCTGGCGGCAGGTGTTGCATGGTTGGGGTGTTCTGGATGGCATCGACCAGTTCGCCCAGCGCGCCGTGGCCGACTTGGGTGGTGATGCGGATTTCGCGGGCGCGGTCAAAGCGGGTGATTTGTGCCGGGCCGCCGCTGAAGGCGAGGCGGGCGACGTCGCCGACACGGGTGTCGCCGCTGCCGACGGTCAAATCTTCCAGCGTCGCCAAATCGGCGCGCGCCGCTTCGGGCAGGCGGACGATAATCGGCAGTTGGCGGCTGTCGAGGTTGAGTTTGGCGAGGCGCTGTTCGTAGTCGCCTTGGGTGGCGATGCGCAGGGTGTCCGCCAGTTGCAGGGTGGTGATGCCCCGGTCGGCCATTTTCAGCGGGTCGGGGTAGAGGCGCAGCTCTTCACGGGCGAGGCTTTTGGTGCTGGTGACGCTGCCGGCGTTGGGCAGGGCGCGGATGTCGCGCATCAGCGCCTGCGCGGTGTCGTCCAGCAGTTGCGGGTTGTCGCTGGTGAGCGAGAGGATGTAGCCCGGCGTGCCGCCGTTACTCAAGCCCACGGTAAAGCGCGCGCCGGCGACGCCTTGCAGCCGCGCTTCGATGTCGTGTTCGATGGCGCTTTTTGTGGGGCGGGTGCCGCGCGGCGCGAGGACGATTTCGAGGCTGGCGCGGTGGCGGCTTTTGCCGCCGTTGTTGCCGATGTCACCGGTGATGCGGCCCACGGCGCTGAAGACGTGGGCGACGCCGGGAACGTCGGCAATCGCCCGCCGCGCCGCTTCGCTGACGGCAAGGGTGTCATCAAGGGTTGCGTCCGGGGTGAGCTCAATGCTGATGCGGGTCTGGTCCATGTCGTCGTCCGGCATGAAGCCGCTCGGCAGGTGGCTGACCAGCGCCAGCGAGGCGATGAACAGGGCGATGGTGACGATGAGCGTCGTCCAGCGCCAGCGCAGGGTGAGGCCGACGAAGGCGAGGTAGGCGCGCATCAGCGCGCTGTCGCGGCGTACCGTCTCGCGCGTCTCCGCCTTGAGGGTGTAGGCCGCCATCATCGGCGTCACCAGACGGGCGACGGCGAGCGAGAAGAAGACCGCGATGGCCGCCGTCCAGCCAAACTGACGGAAAAACTGGCCGATGACGCCGCTCATGAAGGCGGTCGGCAGGAAGACGGCAATCAGGGTGAAAGTGGTGGCGATGACCGCGAGGCCAATCTCGTCTGCCGCCTCCATCGCCGCCTCATAAGGCGACTTGCCGCCGCGCAGGTGGCGGATGATGTTCTCAATCTCCACAATCGCGTCATCGACCAGCACGCCGATGACCAGCGACAGCGCCAACAGCGAGATGATATTCAGGCTGAAGCCGAGCAGCCACATCACCAGAAACGCCGGAATCACCGACAGCGGCAGGGCGACGGCGGCAAGCAGCGTCGCGCGCCAGTTGCGCAGAAAGACAAACACCACCGCCACCGCGAGAATGCCGCCCTCAACCAGCATATCGAGCGAGTTCTCATAATCCTCCTCGACCGGGGTGGCGCGGTCATACACCTTGGTGATGGTGAATTGCGGAAAATCCGCCTGCACCCGCGCCAGCTCCGCCTCCACCGCCGCGCGCACCGCCGTCTCGCTCGCGCCGCGACTGCGCACAATCTCAAAAGCGACCACCGTCTCGCCGTCAAACAGCGCCAGCGAATCCGCCTCCGCCGCGCCATCGCGGATAACGGCGAAATCGCCGAGACGCTGCGCCCCGCCCGCCGCCTGAATCCGCAAATCGGCGAGCGCCGCCGCCTGCGTTTCCGCGCCCAGCGCGCGCACCGACTGCTTGCCGCCGCCAATCTGCGCCTCGCCGCCGGACGCATCGCGCTGCAACGCCGCCACCTGCGCCGCCACCGCACCAATCGGCAAACCGAGCGCCTTCAGCCGCAGCGGGTCAGGCAACACCTCCACCGTGCGCGACAGCCCGCCGATGCGGCTGACACTGCCGACACCGGGCAGGGCGAGCAGGCGGCGCGACAGGCGGTCATCGACAAACCACGACAGCGCCAGCGTATCCATGCCGCGCGCCGACACCGAAAACGTGAGCAGCGGCATCCCGCTCGTCCCCACCTTGGAAATCACCGGATCGAGCGCATCGGCGGGCAAATCACTGCGAATCTCGCCGACGGCGGAGCGCACCTCATCGAGCGCCTCCTGCAAATCCTTCTCCAGCCGGAACTCAACCACCGTGGTGGACAGCCCGGTCTGCAAGGCGCTGCGAATCTTCTTCACCCCGTCGATGGACGCGACGCGGCTCTCCACCTTCTTCGCCACATCCGATTCGAGCTGCTGCGGCGAAGCGCCGGAAAGCGACACCGAGACAATCACCACCGGAAAATCCATATCGGGAAACTGCTGCACCCGCATCGCACGAAACCCGTGCCAGCCACCGAGGGCAAGCAGGGCGAACAACAACACCGCGACCAGCGGATTGCGGATAGACCAGGCTGAGACGTTCATGAAACTTCCTTCTGACAATGACAACAAAATACGCGGTGGGGCGGGCATTCCCCCTCCCCCGTGGGGGAGGGTTGGGGTGGGGGCAGCAGGCGACCCGCAGCGCGACAAAAGCAAAACATAATTCCGTCGCCACTCGCTCAAAGCCCCGCCGTTCTACCCCCCTCCCTCGCAGGGCGAAGCCCGCAGCGGGGGAGGGACGGGGTGGGGGTAGCGCCAGTGATTCCGGCACCGATGCAACATCGTTCAACAACCACAACCCATCCAACCACCGCTGCCCGCAGTACCGCCAAACAGCTCCCTCCCCGGTGGGGGACTGGAACAGCTCGCGCGTAGTGCGAGAAAGTTGGGGTGGGGTTACTGGCGGCACTCACGCTGTTTATGGCGGAACCATTTACATACACACCGGGCGCTCAAGTGTATGTAAATCACCCGCCGCCCGCCGCCGCAGGCGCACCATCCACCACCCGCACCACATCGCTGTCCTGCAAAAAACTGCCGCCGCGCAGCACAAACCGCGCGCCTTGCGGCAGCCCGTCCAGCACCACGACGCGGTCGCCGAGCCGTTCGCCGAGAGTGAGCGCCTGCCTGCGCACGCGGTTATCCGCCTCCACCAGCACCACAAAATCATGACCATCCTCGCGCACCAGCGCCGCCGCCGGAATCGTCCACACCTCCTCCTTGCCCAACAAAAACCGCCCGCGCAACAACAAATTGGCGCGCAAATCCGGATGACTGTCGAGCGCGACCCGCACCACCACCCGCCGCGACTGCGCGTCCGCATCCGGCACGAACAGCCGCACCCGGCCGCCGACCTCCGCCGTGCCGACCGTGACCCGCGCGGGCGTGCCAACCTTCAGCCGTTGCCCGTCCTCCGGCGACACCTGCGCCTGCCACTCCAGTGCGCCATCGACCTGCAACACAAACAGCGGCGCACCAATCCCCGCCGTCATCCCGACCTGCGCCGGACGGCTGACCATCACCCCAGCGACCGGCGCGCGCACCTCTGCATAACCGAGGCGCAACTGCGCCAGCTTGCGCGCCGCCACCGCGCCATCCAGCACCGCCTGCGCCTCGCGCTGCGCCGATGCCGACTGCTCCGAATCACTAACGCTGACCGCGCGCTCCTGCACCAGCTTGCCCGCCCGCGCCGCATTGCGCTTCGCCTGGGCAAGCGCCGCCTGCGCCCGCGCCTCCTGCGCCTGCGCCTGCGCCAATTCCTGCTTCAGCGTGGCGGTATCAAACAGCGCCAGCACCTGCCCTGCCTGCACCCGGTCGCCAACATCGGCGTTGAGCTTGGCGAGCGACACCCCCGCCACCTGCGCATTGACCGCCGCGAGCTCGCGCGCGGCAACCACACCATCGGCGGCGAGCGAGCGCTCATGCGCGACCCGCGTCGCCACACCGACCTCCACCGCCAGCGCCTGCCCCGCCTCCTGCGCGCGCGCGGCAGTACATACCCACAGCAAAATGATCAGCCAACGAACCATGACGCACTCCTTCATCAAATCAAGCGACTGTCGCAGTCTAACAAAAAGCCACGGACAAAAATTGCGCAGCCGTCGCTTGCCAACCGTACCTGTTCGGTTTAGGTTCGCGTTTCCCTTCACAACCAACAGGAGCAACCCATGTTGAAAAAACTGCTGGCCACCGCCGTGGCTTCCCTCGTTCTCGCCGCGCAGGCGACGCCGCTGAAAACCGCGCAGGGCGACGTCGAAATCGCCAAAGTGCCGGAGCGCATCGCCGTCTATGACATCGGCGCTCTGGACACGCTGGTGGCGCTCGGACTCGGCGACAAAATCGTCGGCATCCCCGGCGAAAAATTCGCCGCCGATTTCGCCACCCCGAACGCGAAAGAAGTCGGCACCCTGTTCGAGCCGGATTTGGAAGCGTTGAACGCCGCCAAGCCCGACCTCATCATCGTCGCCTCGCGCTCGGCGGGCAAACTGGATGAAGTCAAAGCCGTCGCGCAGGCGGTTGATTTGAGCGTGCCGGGCGACAACGCCTATCAAGAAGGCCTGGCGCGGCTGGAAAGTCTCGGCGCGGTTTTTGGCAAAGAAGCCGAGGCGAAAAAAAACGCCGACGAGCTGAACGCCTTGCGCGACGCAGTCAAAGCAGAATCTGCCGACAAGGGCAAAGTGCTGGCGCTTCTGGTCAATGGCCCGAAAATCGCGCTCTACGGCCCGGATTCGCGCGCGGGCTGGCTGCAAAAAGAGTTGGGACTGCAACTGGTGCATAACGAAAAAATGAGCGGCCGCCACGGCGACCCCGTTTCCTTTGAATACATCGCGCAGGAAAATCCGGACTGGATTTACGCGCTTGACCGCCTCGTCGCCATTGGCGAAGACGGCGCCAGCGCCAAACAAACGCTGGATAACGAACTCGTCCACGGCACCACTGCCTGGAAAAAAGGGCAGGTGATTTATCCGCAAACCAAAAACGTCTATATCGACATTGGCGGCCCGACCGCCTTGCGCGCAACGCTGGAAGAACTGAAAACCGCGTTTGCGAAATAATAAAGATCAATATGCAGGGAGTATTAGAAACTGTTTGCAATTTGAATCCCCCCTCCCCTGCGAGGCGGGGAAGGGTCGGGGAGGGGGTGTAGAAAAGCGCGTAGCAACTATATCCAAAACGAAATGTAAACAGCCTCAAGACCAGTTCTGCAATCTGATCTGCATCATAAAAGACGTCCGCTGGTGCGGGCGTCCTGCTTCAAGGAGAACGTCATGAAAAATAAAAAACCACCCCACTGGGTCGCTTTTTTAGCCGGATTTTCCGTATCGGTCATTTTTGATTTTTTCTGGGATTATATTTATCCCAAAATGGGCGTTGAATGGAATGTCTATACCCGATATGCCATCGAATTAACCTTCCTGTTTGTTGTCATTATTATTGTGGCACTCTTTTATAAAAAGAGAGAAAAACGGCAGGCAGAAGAAAGCCAATAACGCAGCGTGAGCATCTGCCCCGCTATCACCGCCGCTTTAACGATGAGCAAGCGCGCCCTGCATCCAACATTTTTTAACGCCGTCCATCAATGATAAACCTATGGGATTTGCCCCAATCTTCCCGTCCGCTGACAAGCGTATTTTGATTCAAGGAGACAGTAATGAAAAATGACGTATTTTCCCTGCTGACCGGTCTTCTGATCGGATTTTTGCTATCTGCTGCATTCCGTTTTTTCTGGAAGCATATTTATCCCCATATGGGCGTTGAATGGAATGTCTATACCCGATATGCCATCGAATTAACCTTCCTGTTTGTTGTCATCATCATGGTTGCCCTTTTCCATCAAAAAAGGCGGCAAAAGTAAGTCGACAAAAAGCGGTGCGCCACGGCGCACGTTATGGCGGCGGCGACAAACCCCGCTACCCGGCATTGCATATCGCCCGCCGGACGTTTTTGTTAAAATCCGCACATCGTTATCACCACATGGAGTTCGTTATGTTCCGCAAAGCCCTGCTCGCCGCCATGATTGGCGCCATTTCCCTCGCCCACGCCACCGCCCGCTGGAATGAGGAAACCCTCGCCGCCGCCCGTCAGCAGGCGGAAATGGAGTTGAACCAGTTTCTGAAGGACGGCAGCGGGCCGCTGGCCAAGCTGAATGGTTCCAATATTGAGCAGTGGTTGCAAAGTGCCATGTACGACAAGGACAAAAACTACAATCCGATTAAGGATTTTTCCCACCTGTACCATCGCAAGGAACTGCTTGACAAGTTCATTGTTAATTTTAATAAGAACGATGTGGACGACCCCTACCGGGAAATTGCGCTAAAGGCGTTGCGTGCCTCCTCGCTGGAAATCAGCCAGTCGCTGGCAGACTATTACAAAGATACCGTTGCCCTGTATGGCCGGATTATGGACAACGACAATGAGAGCGTACCGTTTGCGCTCAAGTCGCTGGAAGATTTTGAGAATACAATCGTCAAAGAAGCACTCGCCAAAGCGAAAGATATGCACAAGAAATATGGTCTGCCGCTGGATGAATCGCAAATCGTGGGTGATGGTCAAAAAAATGCCCAATATTTGCGCGATAAATATGCTTTCTACCTGCACGATGTAGAGGTCAATACAAAGCGCAACGACAAGCCACAAATTTGTCTTGTATTTCGCTATCCTGTGCTGCCTGAGCCGCAACAGGATTGGCGCAGCCTTATCAGTATTAAACCCGAAGATGAAGACAAGCCTGCCGGAATCAGTGAGCCGCGTTATGCGGGCAATAGTATTTGTTATGTGGCAGAGTGGGATAGCCACTATACCGTACATATAGATCCAACACTTGCCGCGGAAAATCATCTGGAAATTGGCGGTGAAGGAAAAAAAGAAGATGTTTATACCGGCAACCGTGATCCAATGGTGCAATTTGTTAATCGTGGCAAAACGCTGGTGTTCGATGCCGATGCAGCACTGACGCTGGAAAGCAGTAATGTTAAAGAAGTCAAACTTACCCTCTGGCAAATCCCGGATACCAATCTCATCAGCAAAATGCGTGAGCTTATTGATGCCCCGCCGGGACTTGGTGCCGAGGGATTGGAGCAATTCCGGCTTCCCGAAAATGCCAGCAAAATCTGGGAAGGCAGTTTTGCCCCGGCAAAAGCGGAGCCAAACGCGATTGTGCAGAGCCGCATTGCTTTTGCCGACATGGCGGGCAAGGATGCACGCACCGGGATGTATGTGTTAATTGCAGACGGTGAGGACGTGAATTACGGTGAAGAAGCCATTATGAGCTTCACCGTCACCGACCAGGGCTTTACCGCCTACCAGACGCGCGACGGCCTGCTCGCCGAGTTGCGCGATTTGCGCAGCAACCAGCCCGTTGCCGGGCAGAGCGTTACCCTCTACGCACAGAACAACCGCATCCTTGGCGAGGTCAAGACCGACCTGCAAGGCATCGCCCGCTTCAGCGCCGCGCAGATTAACGGCGGTGGTTCGGACGCGCCGAGCCACCTCATCAGCCAGCACGACGGCCATCTCGCCTATTTGCGCGTGACCGGGCAGGGCATTGACCTTTCCGACAAGGGGCTTTCCGGCGCGCCCGCCGCCAACGAGACGCTGCAACACTGGAGCTGGCACGACCGTGGCGTCTATCGCCCGCATGACACCTTCAACGCCTTGTGGCTGTTCAAAACGCCGGAGGGCAAGGCGTGGCACGACAGCCCGCTGTGGCTGGAAATCAGCCGCCCCGACGACGCACTCGTCCACAGTCAGTTACTGGAAGCCGATGACAGCGGCGCTTACCGCTACAGCCGCGCCATTGCCAACAATGCCCGCCTCGGCGACTGGCGCATCCGCCTCAGCCTCGGCAAGGGTGGCACGCTGCTGGTGGATGAAACCTACCGCGTGGACAGCGTCATCCCGCGGCAAATCGAAACCGCGCTGACGGTCAAGGCCGATGACAAACGCGCGCAGTTTGACCTTAAAGCTGACTGGCTCTACGGCGCGCCCGCGGCCAATATGCTGACCGATGGCGTCTGGCGCATCGTCCGGGGCGATTTCGCCAAAACGTATCCGGCGTGGACGGGCTGGCAGTTTGGCCGCCACGACGAAGCCATTGCCCGCAGCGCCGAGCAGCGCATCGCCGCCGCCAATACCGACGCCGACGGCAAGCGCCACATCGAAGTGCCGTTCGCGCGCCCCTTCGACACCCGCCCGCAGGCACTGTGGGCGATGACCACCCTCACCGCGCCGGATGGCAGCACCATCGGCGCCGAAAGCGAAACCCTGCTGCCGCGCAAGGCGCCCTACGTCGCGCTCAAGGAAGGCGATGCCAGCGTGCAGGCAGCACTGGTCAATGACCAGGGCGAGGCGCAAAGCGGCGAACTCCAGTGGACGCTCTACCGCGTTGAGCGCGACTGGTACTGGTATTGGTACGACAGCGACTGGCGTTACGAAAAAAACGACAGCCGCCACCCGGTGAAAAGCGGCAGCGTCAGCGCCGACGGCAAAACCCCGGCAAGCATCGAACTGCCGCTGGATTACGGCATCTACGTCGTCGAAGTACGGGGCAAAGACCGCGAAAGCGCCGCCAGCCTCGAAATTACCCGTGGTTGGTACGGCACCCCCGGCACGAACAACCCCTCCACCGTCACCCTCGCCAGCGACCAAAAAACCTACAAACCCGGCGACACCGCCACCCTCACCCTTGAAGCACCCTTTGACGGCAAAGGCAGCGTCAAAATCGCCAGCCGCGACCGCATCATCGCCAACCACGACATCACCCTGAAAAACGGCAAGGCACAACTGCAAATCCCGTGGCAGGAAGGCTGGGAGCAGGGCGTGTGGCTGCTCGCCAACGCCTGGAACGAAAAAAGCGACGACCACAACCGCCGCGCCGTCGGCCTGCATTGGCTTGGAGCCGACCTGACCGCGCTGCGTCTTGCGCCGCAAATCAAACTGCCGGACAACCCGCTGCCCGAACAGCCGCTTGACGTTGAAATCAGCGTACCGGGGGCAGGCGCGGACACCTGGGTGAACGTCGCCGTGGTTGATGACGGCCTCTACCAGCTCGCCGCGCCGAGCTTCAGCGACCCGCTCGCCGCCTTCTACGGCAAAAAAATCCTCAACCTCGAACTCTACGACACCTTCGGCAGCATCATCCGCCAGACCAGCGCCCGCCTCGCCGCCCTGCGCAGCGGTGCCGACAGCGACAAAGAAACCGCCAGCGAACGCGCCGCCATGGCAGGACTGCCCGACCTTGACCTCATCCTCGTCGCCAACTGGAGCGGGCCGCTCCAACTCGACGCCGACGGCAACGTGCACTACCGCGTGCCATTGCCGCATTACAACGGCCGCCTGCGCGTCATGACCGCCGCCTGGAACGCCGACAAAACCGGCAGCGGCGAACAAACCGCCACCGTCAAGGCACCCGTGGTCGCCGAGCTGCAAAGCCCGCGCTACCTGAGCCAGGACGACAGCGGCGTCTTCACCCTGCGCCTGCACAACACCACCGAACAGACCAAAAACCTCAACATCGCCCTCGAAACCGACAAACTCGACCTCAGCGACCAACCGCCCGCCGCGCATACCCTCGCCGCCAACGAAGCCATCACCCTGCGCTACCCCTACCGCAGCAACCAGGCGGGCGACGCGCACATCAAGGCAGTCATCAGCGGCGACTACAACGAAACCCTCGAACGCCGCATCCCGGTACGCCCGCCGACCCTGCCGCTGGTACGCAACCAGTTCCGCCGCCTAGCTGCGGGCGAAACCCTCGAATTTACCGACCTTGCCGACGCCCGCCTCGCGCTCAACAGCGGCATCCCCTACCACGCCGACCGTTACCAAAAACAACTGGCGGACTACCCGCTCGGCTGCAGCGAACAAACCACCGGCAAACTGTGGGGACTGATTGGTGCGGCAACGCCAGACCACGCCAGCATCCATGAAGCCGAAAACCGCCTCGCCAACCTCGCCCACTACGACGGTGCTTACAGCATCTGGGGCAACGGAGAACCCAACCTGTGGCTTGCCGCCTACGTCGGCGAAGCGCTCGTACAACTGCAACAGCGCGAACTGCTGCAAAACCCGGTGCAACTGACCCGGCTGCTACAAAACCTGCGCGCGAACACCAACCGCAGCTACAGCAGCGACAGCGCCCACGATGACAGCTACGCTTACTACACCCTCGCCTACGCCGGCGAACCCGTACGCGGCAACCTGCTGCACTACCACCGCGATGCGGGCGACAAACTCGACCGCAACGACAGCCTTGACATCGCCACCGCGCTGGCGCTGCTCGGCGAATACCAGGCGGCAAGCGAGCGCCTTGGCGGCATAACCGAAAAAGAAAACAGCGACAGCTACCCCTACAGCAGCCGCGTCAGCCTTGCCGCGCACAACCTCGTCCGCCTTACCCAACTGCAAACCCTGTGGCAAGACGTACAAAACGACCCGAACCACACCGCCGACACCATCGCCAAACAGTACGCGGAGGAACGCGAAGCGCTGACGCGGGCGCTGGCACATGACAGCTACCTCAGCACGCAGGAACTCGCCTGGCTGGTGCGCCTCGCCACTGTCGCGCCCAAACTCGCCGCCGACACCACCGTGACCGTCAATGGCAAAACCATCACCCTCGCCGAACTCGAAAAAAGCGACTACAACGGCGCGGTGCGCATTACCAACCCCGGCAAGCAGCCACTGTGGCTGGACGCGCAGGACTTCCACGCCCCGGCGGTGGACGAAGCGAGCAGCCACGGCTGGAACATCGAACTGCGCTACGAAACCGCGGACGGCAGCACCGTGCTTGACCCGGCGAAACTGCCGAACAACACCGACATCCGCATCACCGCGACCTTCACCCCGGCCAAGCTCGACCGCTACGCCAGCAGTAGCGACCTCGTCTATACCTACCGCCTGCCGGCAGGCATCACCCTGAGCGCGCTACGCGACGACCGCGACGACGGTGCGAAAACAGAAGACAACAACGACCGCCGCCGTGAAGAAGACGATGGCAAAATCCGCTATCAGTACCGGGAAAACCGCGACGACCGCCACATCGCCGCCTTCACCCTCCGTGGCGAACCCAGGGCGTTCAGCTACACCATCCTTGGCCGCACCACCCGTGCGGGCACATGGCACGCCCCCGGCGCGACCATCGAAAATATGTACCACCCGGAAGAACACGCCCGCCAGGCGGTGCAAACCGTGGTGGTGGTGGAATAAAACCAGACCGCAACACAAAAACCGCCCTCCGGGGCGGTTTTTATAGCCTGTTTATAGTCTGCGGGTAAAAGCGAAATTCCCCCCCTCCCCCGCAGGGCGCGCAGCGGGGGAGCTGGGGTGAGGGTGGTGTTTCAAGTGAGCGGTGCTGGCGAAAGATTCGGCAACGGTTCTGCTCCCTCCCCCGCAGCGAAGCGCAGCGGGGGAGGGACGGGGCTTCCCATGAAAAAGGCGTCCGCCTTTTTCATGGGTACCCGGGGTGGGGGTAGCGCCCGTGATACAACCGCCGATGTTCTGTAGTCATAGCCGCAGGTCGGCCATTTATGGCCGACAGCAAAAAACGTCGGGCATAAATGCCCGACCTACAAATTTATAGCCATCCACCGAAAGTTTCAGACAAGGCGTGTCGCCGAAGACAGTACGCAGTTGTACGGCGAGGCGACGCAACACCGTATGAGGCTTTCGGTGGATGGCAATAAATTGCAGGGTGGGTTTTGACCCATCACCAACCGCATGGCTATAACTGACGCAGATTGGCCATCAATGTCCGGGCTGCGCAGATGCCCTGTTTTGCATCGGTGGAGAAACAGGCGAACCCCACCCCGTCCCTCCCCCACAGGGGGAGGGGGACAAAACGGCGGTATTTTGCGCGGTAGTCGGAGTTTCAAGTGAGCGAGATTCGGCAATGGTTCTGCTCCCTCCCCCGCAGCGAAGCGCAGCGGGGGAGGGACGGGGCTTCCCATGAAAAAGGCGTCCGCCTTTTTCATGGGTACCCGGGGTGGGGGTAGCGCCCGCGATGCAACCGCCGATGTTCTGTAGTCATAGCCGCAGGTCGGCCATTTATGGCCGACAACAAAAAACGTCGGGCATAAATGCCCGATCTACAAGATTACAAGGCGCCCGGCGGCGGACGGAATGACCATCCCCGTTTACATACACTTGAGCGCTCGATGTGTATGTAACCACCAAATACCCCCTCCCCCGCAGCGAAGCGCAGCGGGGGAGGGTTGGGGTGGGGGTAGCGTTACAGGCAGCACGCCCGCGCCTGTTCAGCAATCCGTTTACATACACTTGAGCACTCGATGTGTATGTAAATGACAGGCAGCAGCGGAAATTCCGGCAATGGTTACTGCGACTGCCGCCGAACGGCTCCCTCTCCCGTGGGAGACTGGAACAGCTCGCGCGAATTGCGACAAGCATTTGCTCGCGCAGCGACAAGCATTGCTTGCGAAGCAAGAGAGAAATTTGGGGTGGGAGCAGCAAACGTGAAAATAGACTTTTGATTCATCAACAATATCGTCCACCCCCACCCCGTCCCTCCCCCGCTGCGGGCTTCGCCCTGCGGGGAGGGGGCATATCGGTGCGGGTTTCGGCGTTTGTTCCCGTATGACGGACGGTAAATCCGTAGGGGCGGTTAGCACGCAGTGCGTAACCGCCCGTCTTGTTTGGCGGGCGGTCTCTCGCTGCGCGAGCAAATGCTTGTCGGGCTTCGCCCTAGCCGCCCCTACGCGCTCGATGTGTATGTAAACAGGGCGCTACGCCCAAACGACGCGCCCCGCTTTTTCTGCAATAATAACGTCTCGCATTTAGAGAGATCTTCATCCGCCATGCCCCGTCATTTCCGTTTTTTCCTCGCCATCCTCGCCCTGCTCGCCGTGATGGCGGTCAGCACCGCCCTCGGTGCCAAGGTGATGGACTGGTCGCATCCCGACTGGCACCTCATCTGGGTCAGCCGCGTGCCGCGTACTTTTGCCATTGTCCTCGTCGGCGCCAGTCTTTCTGTCGCAGGTCTGGTGATGCAGCTTGCGGTGCATAACCGCTTTGTTGAACCGAATACTGCCGGCACGGCGCAGGGCGCGATGCTCGGTATTGTGACGACAACCCTGCTGGTGCCGCACTGGCCGCTGCTTGCCAATATGGCGGTCGCCGCAGGCTGTGCGTTCGCGTCCATGCTCGGTTTTCTCGCCATTGCCCGCCGCATTCCGCCGCAAGACCCGCTGCTGTTGCCGCTGGTCGGGCTGATTTACGGCAGCATCATCGGCTCGGCGGCTTTTTTCTTTGCCTATCAGTATGATGCGCTGCAACTGCTCACCACCTGGGTGTCTGGCGATTTTTCCGGGGTGCTGCGTGGTCGCTATGAGCTGCTCTGGCTCGGCGGCGCGATTGCCTGCCTCGTCTATTGGTTCGCCGACCGCCTCACCATCATCGGCATGGGCGAGCAGATGAGCAAGTCGCTCGGCCTGCCTTATCGCCAACTGGTGCTGCTGGCGATGGCGGCGGTGTCGCTGATGACGGCGCTGGTGGTGATTACCGTCGGCAGCATCGCCTTTTTGGGGCTGGTGATGCCGAACATCGTCCGCCGTTTCAGCGGCGACAATCTGCGCCGCAGTCTGCCGTGGGTCGCCTGGCTCGGCGCGCTGCTGTTGCTCGTCGCCGATGTTATCGCCCGCTGGGTGCGCTATCCGTATGAGGTGCCGGTCAGTACCGTCTTCGGCATCATCGGTGCGGCGCTGTTCTTTTATCTGTTGCTCAAACCGGTGCGCCATGCCGATTAACCGCCTTGTCTTCCTCGCCGCCCTTGTCGCCGTCGGCATCGTCCTTTATCTCACCACCGCCGTTCAGGGTGACTGGGGCTTCGTCCTCCTCCTGCGCGGCAAGAAATTGCTGGCGATGCTGCTCGTCGGCAGCGCCATTGCCAGCGCCACCGTCGTTTTCCAGACGCTCACCACCAACCGCATCCTCACCCCGTCCATCATCGGTCTCGATGCGCTCTATCTGCTCTCAAAAATGATGGTGATTTATTTCCTCGGCAGCGCCGCGCAACTGGCGCAACCACCGCAGTGGCAGTTTTACATCGACACCGCCCTGATGACCGCCACCGCCGCCGTGCTTTTCGCCACCTTCCTGCCGCTGCTCGCGCGCGACATCTACCGCCTGCTGCTCATCGGCATCATCTTCGGCGTCCTCTGCAACAAACTCACCGACCTGATGGCGCGGATGATTGACCCGACCGACTACACCCGCTTCCAGGCCATCGCCTACGCCCGCTTCGACAGCGCCCGCGCCGACCTCATCCTCCCCGCCGCGCTCATCATCGGCGCCTGCCTCGCCTGGCTCTGGCACAAACGTCATGTGCTGGATATTTTGGCGCTGGGCCGCGAACAGGCGATTAACCTCGGCATCAACTACCCGCGCGAACAACTGACGCTGATGCTCACCGTCGCGCTGCTGGTCGCCGTCTCTACCGCGCTGGTCGGGCCGACACTGTTCTTCGGCCTGCTGGTGAGCGCGCTCGCCTACCGCCTCTTTCCCGTGCCGTATCACGCCATCCACCTGCCCGCCGCCGCACTCATCGCCTGCGCCACCCTCGTCATCGGCCAGACCCTGTTTGAGCGCGTCTTCCACTACACCGCCACCCTGAGCATCCTCATCGAAGGCATCGGCGGCAGCGTCTTCCTCTACCTGCTCCTTGCCCGCAAACAGCCATGATTACTATCTCAAACCTCGACTACCGCATCGGCAACAAGCCCATCCTGCACAACATCAACCTCGAACTCGCGCCCGGCGGCATCATCGCCCTCATCGGCCCCAACGGCGCGGGCAAAAGCACCCTGCTGGCGCACATCGCCCGCCTCACCCCGATACAGCGCGGGCAAATCCAGGTGGATACCCTCGACATCGCCACCAGCGACAGCCACCACATCGCGCGCAAACTGGCGATATTGCAACAACAAACCCGCTTCATGAGCCGCCTCACCATCGAAGAACTGCTCACCTTCGCCCGCTACCCCTACCACCGTGGCCGCCCGCGCAGCCACGACCGCGACATCATCGAAAACACGCTCGCCTACTTCGACCTCGGCAAACTGCGCCACACCTACATCGACGCGCTCTCCGGCGGACAACGGCAACGCGCGCTGGTCGCCATGACCTTCGCCCAGGACACCGACTACATTTTGCTGGACGAACCGCTGAACAACCTCGATATGCACTACGCGCGCAACCTGATGGCGAACCTGCGGCAAGCGGTGGACGACTACGGCAAAACCATCCTCGTCGTCCTGCACGACATCAACTACGCCGCGCACTACGCCGACCACGTCGTCGCCATGCAGCACGGCCGCATCCGCCACAGCGGCGCGACCAACGAAGTCCTCACCGCCGACAACATCGGCACGCTCTACGACATGGAAGTGGAAATGCTGCAACACGACGGCCGGCGGGTGTGTTTGTATTTTTAATACGATAGTTAGATGATTTCTATATAGATAAATTTTGACAAGCATATATATCTAATTCTTTGCATTTTGTAGCATTTTTAAAGAACGTAGATAAAACATTTTCTGGGTAATTATTTTTTATAAAACACTCAATAACTTTTACGATCTCATCAACCTCTTTTGACAATTGGTTTTTTTCTATAGAGAAGTTTTTATCTTCTAAAGAATTTTGGATGTTTAATTTTTTATATAAAAAATATGATATTATCCTGTTGCCATGGATTAATATTCCATATACTTTCCCTTGTTTTTTACCTAAGTTATCAACTTTTTTGGATAATATTTTTTCTACTTCTCTGATAAAAATAACGACATTGTAAACATGGTATCCAGTAACAGAGTCATTGAATATTTTTTTATATATCCCCCCTTCTAAATTCTCAAAAAATTTACCAATAGCATTTTTGCCTGTACTACTAATGAGATATCTCCGCTAGCAACAGTTAAGGCAATGGTCGCATCTTGCAAGTTAAAAGCTTTTGGGGAAGGTTTAAAACCATCGGATCTCATTATACTATATTCAATATCTTCTAAAATGAGTTCGTTTTTTATACGCTGTTGTATAGGATCTTGCGATGCAAAATCCATGTTTTCAATTCTATTTTGGCGATTGTTTGCTCTAGTTATGGCCTTTGCTAGTTCTATATTTTCTGAGATCTCAATAATTCTTACATATACTTGAGTTTTATCTAAATTGCTATTTTCTATATTTCTGTCTTGATATCTCCCAATACTACTTACTGTTTGAGCGCCATTTATTATAGAAAAATCTGTTAATTTAAAATTTCCTATATTTCTTGCACTGCCTCCAGCTTTTGTTTTTTCGATTTTATCAGCAACAATTGTAATTCCATTATTAAAATACCAGAATAAACTAGGTTTTTCTTGGAGCGTCCTTTCTAGTTCATTATTAACATCCGTTTTTCCTAGTATTTTTCTAATATTTCTCTCAAAAGCTTTATCTCCAAATTCTTTCCACCAGCCCGCTATCTCACTAGCTTCAACCGTTCCATAATAAGCTTTTAAAGTAACGCCATCAAAATCTGTAGTAATCATTCCCCAATTATTTAATCCTAACTCCATGTTAATTTTATTATAGTTCATTTGCCTGAGAGACATATGAATATCGCTCTGATTTAGTCTAATAAAATTAACTAATGGTGCAGATTCCTCGCTGCCGTCATCGTTTAGTTCAGAAATAAACTTCATTATTTCTTTAGTGTTACTTTCTTCTAAATCTTGTTTTTCATGTGTATCTATCAATACCACTTCAAATTTTATATTAAAATCATTTATAATTGATATTATTAAATCTTTTCGCTTTTGTATTTTTTCATTAAACTCATCAAGCTCAAGATTAAATAATTTTCTTATTCCTGCGTGAAATTTTAGCAGATCGCCTTTAGAAGGTTCTCCTTTGCCTTTTTTACTCCATTTAGACTGAACAATAAATAATTTCCTTAACTCTTCTGAATAGTATATAGCATCTATCCCATTGTCATTACTCCCATCTACTACTGATAACGCGGCATCCTCGCTAGAGCAATCAGCTAAAGAATAAATAGCATACGCGGCAAGGCATCTAGATAAGATTTTTTCATCTCTTCCTCCTTTATCTTCTTTACCAACATCAGATAGATCTATTTTTGTTTCAAATAATTCTCTTATCTTTGTAGCGATCTGGTTAATATGTAGAGTGCTCATGTTTGTTACTCAATATTAGAAGTTAAAAGGCTGATTCTGCTATTGTTTAAATTCTTAAAAGGACTTGCTGAATTCCAGATAGACATCCGTGCCGTGGTTGTCGTAGTAGAAGTGGTTACTCTTGGTTTTGTCCCAGGAGAAAGTCAGGCGCGGGGTGATGCCCCAGAAGTAGAAGTTGCGGTTCCAGAGGCTGAGCGTCGCGCCGTATTCGTGGTCTTTGCGCTCAATGCCGAAGAAATCTTTGCCGTCGTATGTGCGATAGGCGATGTTGCCGCTCAGGCGGGTGGACATCCCCCAGCCCCATTCTTGTCCCCAACCGGCGCTGAGGCCGTAGCGTTTGAAGGCGTCCGAGCTGTCCAGCGCCTGGCTGCGCATCGCGTTCGCACCCGCAAACCAGTATTGGCGCGCGTTCGGCGCAAAGAGGAGGTTGAGGCTGCCGTAGTACTGGTTGCCATTGAGCCATTTGCGGCTGTCGTGGTGTTTGTGCATTCCCTGTACCGCGCTGCTGATGCGCCAGCGCGGGGTAATCCAGTAGGAGACGTTGCCGTCCACACCGAGGTTGGTGGAATAGCCTTTGCTGGCGTAGATGCGGCGCTGGATGAACGGGGTGAGGCTGATGTCCCAGCGCGAGTTTTGCCAGCCAACGCCCGCACCGGCGCGCAGGCGGAAGTCGTCGTATTTGTGCGCGTCCCAGAACCAGTCGGTGACGACGCCCGCTTCTACCTGGCCGTAAAAGCCGTTTTTGATGGGGATGCGGCGTTCGGCGGAGACGTCGAGATGCACGCCGTGCGCGTTTTTCGGCGCGGGGAAGGTCCATTTGCCGTTGCCGACTTGTCGCTCGCGTTGGCGCGGCGCGTCGTTGATGTTGCGGTCGTGGCGGTAGTAGCCGCTGGCGTTGAATGTCCAGCTGCGGCGTTCGCGCAGGGTTTCCAGCGCCTGGTTGACGATGTTGCGGATGTCTTCGGGCAGGTTGTCCGAGCGCAGTTTTTCGAGCTGGCCGCGTGCCGCTTCGTCCTGGTGGTCGGCGAGCAAGGCCATTGCCAGATGCAGGCGCACCGGTTGCAGGCTGGGGTCTTCGGCGATCATTTCGCGCAGGCGGGCGATGGCGAGGCTGAGGTCGCCGTCGGCGCGCGCTTTCATCGCTTCGCCAAAGCGCAGCAGCATTTTGTCCTGTTTGTCGGCGGGCAGTTTTTTGTAGATGGGCAGCAGCATGGCGACGGCATCGGCGTCGCCGTTGATGATGGCGCTGTCCAGGGCGTTGGCGAGCAGCGCCGGGTCAGCGAGCAGTTCGGCTTCGGTGACGTGCATGACTTGCGCCTGTTGTTTTTGTGCCTGGTTTTTGTCTTCGACGGCGTGTTCGGCGCTGTCGGGCAGGCGGGCGTCCGGGGTGGCAGTTTCGCGCACCGGCGCGGGCGGGATGTTTTGTGCGAGGGCGATGCCGTTGAAAAGGGTGAGGGAAATCAGGGTAATCAGTCGCATTGTTCAGTTCTCTTTGCGGGCAAAATTGGGGCGCAAGTATACACTTCCCGCTTGTATTTCAAACGGATTGTGAAAAAACCGCCCTTTGGGGGCGGCTTCTGTTCAATGTTTGCGATGATTCAATGTTTTCTGCATATGTTCGTAGCGATGCCCGCTTAGTTGCCGCGTGCCGACGGTCTGGTAGCCGAGGCGGCTGTAGAGGCGGCGCGCGCCGGGGTTGGTTTCGTCCACGTTGAGGCCGATGCGGTTTTTGCCGTTTGCCAGCGCCATTTCGGGCAGGGCGTGCAACAGCGCCGCGCCGATACCACGCCCGCGTTGTTGCGGTGCGACGGCGAGGGTATCGAGATACCACTCGTCCGGGAAGGCTTCGAGGTCGGTAAAGAGGCGGTGCGCCGGGTCAAGGCGGTGCTGTTGCAGCACGACGCTGAAGGGCTGGTCAATCTGCGCTTCGTCTTCGCTGGGGTAGCCGAAGGCGGCGCCGGTGATACGACCATCGCTGATGTGGACGATGCCGCGCGCGTAGCCGTAGCGGTAGCCGGGATGGGCGATGGCGCTGGCGAGCAGGGTGCGCGTGGTTTCCAGACCGTGACGGGCGAGGAAGGGCAGTTCCATCGCTTCCAGTACGGGCAGGATGATGGGGGCGAGGGCGGCGGCGTCTTCGGCGCGGGCGGGGCGGATGGGCATAATCAGTGCGGGTTGTGCTGCGCTTTCTGTGCCTCGCGCAGTTTTTGCGGGGTGACGTCGTTGCCGTCGCTATCGACGATGCGGGTGGCGAGCAGGTGCCCGTCCACCTGTCCGCGAATGGCGGCGAGGTATTCGCGCCGCAGCCGGTCGCGTTCGGCGGTTTCTTCGGCGGTGAGGGGGCGGCTTTTAGCGATGTGCGCCAGTTCGTTGATGCGGTTCAGGACGGGAATGGTCATCGGATGCTCCTTTATTAATGGAATGTAGCGGATATGGCGCTGACGGTCGCGGTTTCAAGGGTGGTTGTTGGCAGGGTGCAGCGGTGTGTATGTTCAGAATCCCATGCGGGTTGCGTCAACCCCGTCCGGAGCGGGGCAGCAGAATCCCGTTGGCGTTAATCTATTGAAATTCAAGATAATACTTTGCCGTTTGCAGAAAACGTATTTTCTGTAGCCGCCATGATAAGCTGCGCCGCGTGTTTTCCCCGGAGGAGAGTTATGAAAAAAGGCTTTTTCCTGCCGCTGCTTCTGCTCGCCGCAGCAGCGCAGACGGCGGATGATGACGCCCGGCGTTGTGATTTGGCGGGGGCGTCGTTTCTCGACCCGCAGCGTCCGCCAGCGGTGGCATTCCGCTATTTTCATTCGGTCTATGCAGATGTTGCGGCGGTAAACGCTGACGCCGAAGCGTGTCAGCGCGCTTATGACCAAAGCAAGGACCCGCGCTATTTGTATCAGGCGGGGAATGTGTATGCGGGGTATTTTGATGAGGGTTCTGTCCGTTTTGCGATCGGCAAGATGAAGGCGAATGGCGCGACCGCGCCGGATGTTCAGGTGCCGGATGCGTTGTCGCTGATGGGTGCGCAACAGTTCATGCGCGGTTATTTCAAACAGGCGGCGAATGCCGGTTATGCCGCCGCACGTTACGGGCAGGCTTGGGCGGTGCGGAACGAAGCGGACAGCAATAGCGATAATCACGCGGTGTTTGAGGGGCTGATGCCGGGGGCGCCGTTGCTGGCGCATTTGGGGTTGGCGGATTGGCATTTGCAGCAAATTGAATCTGATTCTGCGCGGGAAGCCGAACATCGCGCGGCGGCGGAGCGGCATTTCCGTGAGGCAGTCGCGCTCAATGCGGATGCGGCGGCGCTCGCCAGATTCCGGGACAAGGCGGAAAGGCGTGCGGTTTTGGAGGCTTCTGTTGCGCAGCATCCCAATCCGTTCAATCAGTCACGTTTGGCGGGGCTTTATTACGCCATTGGCGAGACGGAAAAGGGCAACGCGCTGTTTGCCACGTTGCAGGCGCAGGCGGCGGATAATCCTGATGCGCAGACGGCGGTTGATTATTTGCTGGGCTTGCGTCGGCTCAATGGCTGGGGTATGGCGGTGGACAAGACGGTCGCGCTGACAGCGATGAAAAAGGCGATGCAGGGCGGTTATCCTGACGCGGTCGGGCTGGTTTTCGGCATGGAGCGTGCACAATGAAGCCGTCTCTCCCCACCGCCGCACACAAAATCCGCATCATCGGCGGCAAGCATCGCGGGCGGCGCATCATGATTCCCGACCGCGACGGGCTGCGCCCCAGTCCCGACCGGGTGCGCGAGACGCTGTTCAACTGGTTGCAATTGGAAATTGCGGGCGCGCACGTGCTGGATGCTTTCGCCGGCAGCGGCGCGCTGGGGCTGGAAGCGTTGTCGCGCGGTGCGGCAAGTGTGTTGTTTGCCGACAATGACGCCGATGGCGTCGCACGCCTGCGCGCCCTGCTCGCCGAATGGCACGAGGCGCACGCGCGGGTGCAGTCGGGTGATGTGTTTCTGTTGTCGCCGTCCGCTGCGCGTTATGACCTGATTTTTCTCGATCCGCCGTTTGCCGCCGGGTTGCACGCGCAGGCGGTTGCGCATTTTGTTAATGACCGGTGGTTGAAGGAACAGGGCAAGGTGTATCTGGAAATGCCGTTCCCGCATGAGGATTTGCCGCTGCCGCCCGGCTGGGTTTGGCACCGGCAGGGCAGGGCAGGGCGCGTTTTCTTCGGCCTGCTGCGTCGCGATTATGCCGACGAGGCCGCCGCATGACGCGCATTGCCATTTATCCGGGGACGTTCGACCCGGTCACGCGCGGTCATGAGGACATCATCCGCCGCGCCGGGGCGCTGTGCGACCGCCTCTATGTCGCCGTCGCGCGCGGCCATCACAAGCAGACGCTGTTTGATATTGACGAGCGGCTGGCAATGGTGCGCATGGTCTGCGCCGATATTGTCAATGGCTGCGAGATTGTGCCGGTCGCCTTCGACGGCCTGTTGGTGGAGGCCTGCCGCCACTACGGTGCGACGATTATCGTGCGCGGCATCCGCAGCGTCGCCGATTATGAGTATGAACACCAGCTTTCCGGCATGAATCATCACCTGTTGCCACAGGCAGAAACGGTTTTCCTCATCACCGCCGATCGCTATTCCTTTGTATCCTCAAGCCTTATCCGCGAAACAGCGCGGCTCGGCGGCGATGTTGGCGCGTTGGTGCATCCCGGCGTTAAGAAAAATTTAACTACGAAGGTTTGTACGCAAAGTTAAAGTTTGTGTATATTAGCGCCTGTCATTTTTGACGCTAACAACTTTAGGAGTTCATATGAAATCTTTGAAATTTGCTTCCGTAGCTGCTGTTATGCTGATTGCTGCTGGTTGCGCTAGCCAACCGAAAGTTGACGAAAACGCTGAAATCGCCGCCCTGCGCGCCGACATCGCTGAAGTCAAATCCATCGCGATGCAAGCTAACGAAAATGCCATGCTGGCTCGTCAGCAAGCCCAGGAAAACAGCGAAAAAATCAACCGCTCTTTCCGTGGTAAACAATACAAGTAAGCAATTGCCGAACGTATTCCGAAAAAAGCACCGCAAGGTGCTTTTTTCTTGCCCGCCGTTTGCCAGCCGTACATTTCCGCTTCCCTTTTAACGTCAAATCCGTACAATACGCCGTCTTTTCACATCCCCAATTTTGAGAGGAAAAACCATGTTAGCCATTCGACTCGCCCGTGGCGGTTCAAAAAAACGTCCCTTCTATCACATCGTTGCCACCAACAGCCGCAACGCGCGTGACGGACGTTTCATTGAGCGCCTCGGCTTCTTTAACCCCATCGCCAAAGGACAGGAAGAAACGCTGCGCATCGCGCTTGACCGTTACAACTACTGGGTTGGCGTCGGCGGACAGGCCAGCGATCGCGTCAAAAGTCTGGTCAAACAATACCAGCAACAGGCCTGAATACATGGCCGACGGCAGCGCTGACATCATCGTCGGCCGGATCGTGGGCGTACACGGCATTCGCGGGCAGGTGAAAGTCCATTCGGACTGTCGCCCCCGTGAATCGCTTTTTCAGTACTGCCAATTCACCGCGCGCCAGCACGGACGTCCGGACATCGCGCTGCAACTGCTGCGCGGACAACATTCCGGCAAAGGCATGGTTGCCGCTTTCGCCGGTATCAACGACCGCGATCAGGCGCTGGCACTTGGCGGTTACACCCTCTGCATCAGCCGTGACCAACTGCCCGCAGCACGGGACGGCGAATACTACTGGACGGATCTCATCGGCCTGCGCGTCGAAAACCGGCAGGGCATAACCCTCGGGCACGTTGCCGAACTCTTTGAAACCGGTGCGAACGACATCCTTGTCATTCGGGCAGATAGTGGGCGCGAAGAAATCCTCATCCCCTTTGTCCAGCCGCGTTACGTTGAAGCGATTGACCTCGAAAACGGCGTGATGCGCGTGGACTGGGAAAGCGAATGGTCGCAGGTCAGCGCAGACGACCGCGAATAACCCGTGCGCATTGACATCATCAGCATCTTCCCCGATCTCGTGCGCCACTGGTTTGAACAGGGCGTGGTCGGGCGTGCGCTCGGCAAAGCCGACGCACCTGCCCGTTTGCACTACTGGAACCCACGCGACTACAGCGAAGACCGACACCAGCGCGTTGATGACCGCCCCTTTGGCGGCGGGCCCGGCATGGTAATGCAATACGAACCGCTGGTGCGCACCGCTGCCGCGGTCAATGCCGACGGCGACAAACCGCTGCACATCTACCTCAGTCCGCAAGGCGCGACCTTCAACCATGAACTCGCCGCCGAACTCGCGCGCAAACCGCGCATCGCCCTGTGGTGCGGCCGCTACGAAGGCATCGACCAGCGCTTCATTGACGAACACATTGACGCCGAAATCTCCATTGGCGACTTCGTCCTCTCCGGCGGCGAAATCGCCGCTGCCATCATCATCGACGCCGTGCTGCGGCTTATCCCCGGCATACTGGGCGATGTTGCCTCCGCAACGGAAGACTCGTTTCACCACCAACTGCTGGACCACCCGCACTATACACGCCCGGAAAATACTGCTAAAATTCGCGCCCCTGAAATTCTGCTCAGCGGCAATCACGCGCTTATCGAACGGTGGCGCATGAAACAGGCGTTGGGCAGAACTTTTTTGCATCGTCCCGACATTCTCAACCAACTTGAGCTCAGTGACGCGCAGCAAAAACTACTCAACGAATTTCTAACCGAACAGCATCTTGGAGAGCCGTCATGAGCAACATCATTGACACCCTGGAACAGGAACAATTCAAACAAAACCTGCCGAACTTCAACCCCGGCGACACCCTCGTCGTCCAGGTCAAAGTCCGCGAAGGCAACCGCGAACGCTTGCAGGCCTTTGAAGGCGTCTGCATCGCCAAGCGCAACCGCGGCATCGGCTCATCCTTCACCGTGCGCAAAATCTCCCACGGCGAAGGCGTAGAGCGCGTTTTCCAGACGCACAGCCCGCTGGTGGACTCCATCACCGTCAAGCGCCGTGGCGACGTGCGTCGCGCCAAACTCTACTACCTGCGCGGCCTCGAAGGCAAAGCAGCACGTATCACCGAAAAACTCGACACCAAAAAAAGTGCCTGACCGGCACCTGTTGAGCGCGGACGCGCAACAACTCATCAGCGCAATCGCTGCCCTCGGACAAAAAACCGGGGCAGCGATTTTGTCGTTTTACGGGCAGCCAGAGCGCTACCACATCCAGCAAAAAAGCAATCACACCCCGCTCACCGCCGCCGACCTCGCCGCGCATGAACTCCTCGTGCGCGAACTGCCGCGCATCGTTGATCTGCCCTGTCTGAGCGAAGAATCCGACGCCGCCGTGCACCACAACCCGCCGGACGATTACTGGCTGATTGACCCCATTGACGGCACACGCGAATTTATCGAAAACACCGGCCAGTTCTGCATCGCCATTGCCCGCATTCGGCAAGGGCGGCCAACGCTCGGCTTCATCTACGCCCCGGTCAGCGGCGACTACTGGTACGCCCTGCACGGACAGGGCGCCTACCAAACCGACGCGCGCGGCAACACCCACCGCCTGCAATGCCACCCCGCAGCGACGCCGCCGACCATCATCACCGCCCGCCCCGGACTGGGGCAACGGATGCGCGCGTACCTTAGCGACAATTTCGGCGACTACCGCCACATCTGCCGCGGCAGCGCCCTCAAATTCTGCGCTATTGCCGAAGGCGATGCCGACCTCTATCCCAAACTCACCCCGACTACCAGCCAATGGGACATTGCCGCCGGCGACATCCTCCTGCATGAATCGGGCGGCGGTCTGCGCCTGCTCGGCAACCATCTCGCGCAATACGGCGGCAGCGACACGCTCAACCCGCCCTTTCTCGCTTACGGCGCCGGTTTTGACGAAGCGGCGTTACAGCGCTATTTCACGGCGATGCAGGCGGTGCTCGCCTGATTCACCCAATGCCACGGATACGGCGATGGCGCGCCTACCCCAGCGCGATGTCGTACTGGCCGTGGCGGTAGGCGGAGTCCACCTGTAGCCGTATCGGGATTTTCAGCAGCGCCTGCAGGTCGGAGAAGGTCAGCGATTCTTCTTCGCGGATGAAGTCAATCAGCTCCAGCCCGGCGACGATAGTCATCGTCTTCGGCGAGAAGTCGCGCGCCTCGCGCATCAGGTCGCGGAAGAGTTCGTAGGTGATGGTTTCCACGGTTTTGACGTACCCCCGCCCCTGGCAGCACGGACAGGGTTCGCACATCAGCTGGCGCAGGCTTTCGCGCGTGCGTTTGCGCGTCATCTCGATGATGCCGAGCGGCGAGATGGGGCTGATGGTGTATTTGCTGCGGTCGCCGGCAAGGGCGGCGAGGAGCGCGTCCATCACGCCCTGCTGGTGCGCGGGGTCGTTCATGTCGATGAAGTCGAGCATGATGATGCCGCCGAGGTTGCGCAGGCGCAGCTGGCGGGCGATGGCGCGCGCCGCTTCGAGGTTGGTTTTGTAGATGGTGTCGTCTTGCGAGAGTTTGCCGACGAACGCGCCGGTATTGACGTCTATCGTCGTCATCGCCTCGGTCTGGTCGATGATGAGGTAGCCGCCGGATTTGAGCGCGACGTGCCGCTTCAGCGCCAGGCTGATTTCTTCTTCGATGCCGTAGCGCTCAAACAGGCTGCGGTCGCCGTTGTAAAACTCCAGCCGCGTCGCTTCCATGCCGACGAGGAAGTTGGCGGCAAACGCCTGCATTTCGCGGTGCGCGCCGGGGTGATCGACGACGACGCGGCGCACGCCGGGGGTGACGAAATCGCGCAGCACTTTCTGGTAGAGCGGCAGTTCACCATAGACCAGCGAACCCGGCCGAGCCCCGCGCTGTTGCTGCTGGATGGATTCCCAGACGCGCTGCAAATACTGCATATCGGCGCGCATCGCCCAGACGTCCGCCGATTCAATCGCGGTGCGCACGATGAAGCCGCCCTGCCGCCCCTGATGGAAACCGGCGACGGTATCGCGCAGCGTCTGCCGTTGCTCTTCCGAGGCAATTTTGATGGACACGCCGATTTCATCCGCCGTCGGCAAAAACACGAGAAAACGCGAGGGGATAGAAATCTCCATCGTCAGCCGCGCGCCCTTGCTGCCGATGGGATCTTTCAGCACCTGTACCAGAAGCGACTGCCCCTCGCGCAGCACATCGCTGATGCGCTCCGGCGGCTTGTCGCCACGCCGCACCACATTCTTCACGTGCAAAAACCCGGCGCGCTCCAGACCAATATCAATAAACGCCGCATCCATGCCGGGCAGCACCCGCTGCACCTTGCCCTTATAAATATTGCCGACGATGCCGCGCTTGCGCTCGCGCTCGACGAAAAAATCCTGCAACACACCGTCTTCCAGGAGCGCGACCCGTGTCTCATACGGCGTGTGATTGACCAGAACCTCCGTGCCCAGACCCGAACCGTCCATATTCAACTCCCCAGCGCGCGCAAAAATTCGCCGCTACAGCCCAACTCACAAAACCCCTGCCACAGCGCCTGCAACGGCAGCCCCATGACATTATAAAAATCGCCGGTAATGGACGACACCAGCACGCCGCCGCGCCCCTGAATGCCGTAAGCGCCCGCCTTGCCCATCGCCTCGCCGCTGGCGAGATAGGCGCGCAGGAGCGCGTCGGGATGCTCCGGCATGGTGACGCTACTGCTTTCCACATAAGTGAACAGCGCCTGCCGCCAGCGCAGCGCCAATCCGGTGAACACCTGATGCTGCCGCCCGGACAGCGCGCGCAACATCGAGAGTGCCTCGGCATTGTCCTGCGGTTTGCCGAGAATCGCGCCGTCGCAGGCGACGGTGGTGTCGGCGGCAATCAAGAGCGCATCGGGAAAATCCGGCTGCACCGCTGCCGCCTTGGCGCAGGCCAGCCGCAGCACCAACTCCGGCGCGGCCTCGCCCGCAAGCGGCGACTCATCCACATCCGGTTCGGCGGTGGTGAAATCAAAGCCGAGCATTTGCAGCAGCAGCGCGCGGCGGGGAGAGGCAGAGGCAAGGACGATTTGCATGGACGGATTCCAAAAAAAGGGATACAGGCATTATAAACCGCAGCCGCACGGGCGGCAGGGGAGGGCATTTATAGCCGTACAACCGCGTACGGTCTTCGGCGACACGTCTTGTACAGAATTTTGTGCGTATCGCTATAAAAGCTGCTGCGCCAAATAACCCATTAAAAACAAAGAGGATTAAAAAGTCTTCAGCAAACAGCGCATTGCCAGGCGCGGGCAAAGCGATTACATTGCCCCCGCATTTCGCAATGTATCAATCGAATAGACAGGAGATCTCATGAAAAAGAGTTTGCTCACCTTGGCCGCGCTGCTTGCCTTAAGTGCTTGTTCATCCAGCAAAAAGGAAGACGTGGCAGAAGCCGCACCGGTGACGGCCGCCGCGCCGGTGGAAACCGTCGCCCCCACGCCGATGGAGCCGCACTGGTCGCGTCCCAACACCAGCATCGCCGAGACCGCGCAGCAGGTCAGCCGCTGTGAATATGATGTTGGCATGAACACCGGCATTGCCGACAGCAAGCGCCACGATATGTTCGAGGCGTGTATGCAGAAAGAGGGGTATTCCTGGATTGAGTAATCCGCCGTCCCTGAATGAAAGGCAGCCGCAAGGCTGTCTTTTTTATGGCAGTTTTCCTGAAGACTCATACAGCGCTGTCTCGCTGTACTGTCTTCAGCGGCGTGCCTTGTGCCTGTCGCCCCAAGTCTTCAGCGCCGCCAGCACGGGCGCAAGCGTTTGCCCGTATGCGCTGAGGCGGTATTCCACGCGCGGCGGCACTTCGGCATAGACGGTGCGTTCGATGATGCCGTCGGCTTCCAGGGCGCGAAGCTGCGCGGTGAGCGTGCGCTGCGACACGGCGGGCAGGATGCGGCGGATTTCGTTGAACCGCAGCACGCCGTCGGTATGCAGGCGGTAGAGTATTGTGCCTTTCCATTTGCCGCCGATAACGGCCAGCGCGGCTTCCACCGAGCAGCCCTCGGCGCAGTCGAACGCGGTGTGTGCGGTTTTGCCCATATTTGTTCCTTTTGGGGTTGGCGGCTGCTTTATATCCAGCGCCGTGTCCGGCGGCAGTATGCGCGGTAGGCATCGCCGAATTTCCCGGTCAGAATGCGCTCTTCAGGGATGATTTGGAAACGGGTAATCCAGGCGGCAAAAACCGCCACGCCCGCCCAGGCGGCGGTCTGTGCCAGATGCAATGCCCATGCGGCCAGCAGCAGTGCCATGCCCAGATACATCGGGTTGCGGCTGAAGCGGTAGATGCCGTCTGCAACAATCAGACGGCTTTTGCCGGGCGTGTGCGGATTGGCGGTGGTGTGGTGGCGGCAGAATGCGGCCGAACCTGCGAGTATCGCGCCGACGCCCGTCGCTGCGACTGCCGCCGCAAACCACGGCATGGCGGGCAATGCGGCAGGCAGCCATGTCGCCAGTCTGGACATCAGCGCGGCACACAGCAGCATCACGGCAAGCGGCGGGATTTTCAGTTCCAATGCGTTCATGAGTTGTTCCTTTCAGACGACGTCTCTCGGTTTTGGCTTCGCAGAAGTCCATATATTCGCGTTCAGGCTGTCTTCGGCAGTATCCGATAAGTAACCTGCTGAAAAATAAGTGCCTTCTTAACAAGTTCGCGCCTTCATCTTATGATGCCCGCGTCTTTTTCACAACCGGAGAAACACCATGAAAGCCGTCGGATTCAACCGCCCGCTGCCCGTCAGCGACGAAAACAGCCTGCTCGACATCGAACTGCCCGCGCCCGAACCCAAGCCGCACGATTTGTTGGTGGAAGTGTATGCCGTGTCGGTCAATCCCGCCGACGTGAAAGTCCGCGCCGCGCACACGCCTGCCGAAGGGCAGTACCGCGTGTTGGGCTGGGACGCGGCGGGCGTGGTCAAAGCCGTCGGCAACGCAGTACGCGGCTTTGCGGCGGGCGACGAGGTGTATTACGCGGGCGCCATCAACCGTCAGGGCTCGTATGCCCAGTTGCAGGCGGTGGACAGCCGCATCGCCGCCAAAAAACCGCGCACGCTGGATTTTGCCCAGGCCGCCGCGCTGCCGCTGACCGCGCTCACCGCGTGGGAAACGCTGTTTGACCGCCTCGACGTGAGCAAACCCGTGGCAGGCGGCAGCCGCGCCCTGCTGCTGGTGGGCGGCGCGGGCGGGGTTGGTTCGATTACCGTGCAACTGCTCAAAACGCTTACCGACATTCAAATCATCGCCACCGCCTCCCGTCCCGAGAGCGAAGCATGGCTGCGCAGCCTCGGCGCGGATTTTGTGATTAACCATCACCACAGCCTGCCCGAACAGGTGGAAAAACTCGGCATCGGCGCACCCTCGTGGGCGTTTTCCACCAGCCATACCGAACATTACCTGCCGCAACTGGCGGAACTGCTCGCCCCGCAAGGCCGCATCGCGCTGATTGACGACCCTGCCGTGCTCGATGCCAATCCGCTGAAAGGCAAGAGTATTTCGCTGCATTGGGAATTCATGTTCACCCGCCCCCTGTACGAAACCGCCGACATCGCGCGGCAGGGCGAAATCCTTGCCAAAGTCGCGCAACTGGCGGACGAAGGCCGTCTGCAAACCACCGCCACGCACATTATCGACGGCATCAACGCCGCCAACCTGCGCCGCGCCCATCAGATGGTGGAACGCGGCGACATGGTGGGCAAAGTGGTGCTGGCGGGGTGGTGAACAGGCTCGGAGAGGCCGCCTGAAAGCCAAAAAAGCAGCCTGAAAGCATTAACACGGCTTTCAGGCTGCTTCTGTTTTGGCCGGGCAAGCTGCTGTTCAGGCGGTCTTGCCGTTTCGCTTATTCCCCGGCCGCTCCCCCAGCGCGCGGTCTTCTGCCGTGACCGAGGTCAGCCGCGCTGCTTTGGTCAATGTCGTCAATCAGCCGTGCGGCTTCGCTTTCTTTGTCAAAGAGTTTGCCAAAGGCGGTGATGCGCGCCTTGCCGCTCTCGCGGATGGCGGCATTGTCGATGGTCATGTCGATGGTCGGCCAATGCGCTGCCAGGCGGGGGAAGGCTTCCGCGCCGGGGCCGCCGGTGATAACGAGGTCGGGCTGGTAGCGGGCAAGCGCTTCGTAATCTGGCTCAAAGACGGTGCCGACGGTCTGCGCGCGGGCAAAGACGGGCGCGAGGTAGTCGATTTCCATTTTTGCCGTGGTCGCGCCAACGGGGACGCCGAGTTGTTCGAGGCTGTCGAGCGCCGCCCAGTCAAAGACGGCGATTTTTGCCGGCTGCGGCGGCACTTCTGCCACGCCGCGCGCGGTTTCGAGGAGGATGGCGGTCTGCGCCCAGGCAGCGCAGCAACAGAGGAGGAAGGGCAAGACACGCAACATGGTTGGCTCCGGGTGATGGTTCGTGCCTTACGATAGCAATGGCGCAGGCGAAGCTGCGGCAGATGTGGCGGTTTTTCCCGATGGCGCGGGATTTTTTCCGGATTGGGATGGTTTGTCTGGTTACATACACCTTGAGCGCTCAAGTGTATGTATAACTCACAGCCCGTAGGGGCGGGGTGGGGTGGAGACAGCAGACAACAGCTCGGCAGGTTTGGGATTTTGTCGGGTTGTCGTACAAGTTATGGTTTGGAAGGAAGTCTATTGATTGCAGCCCTCTCCCACAGGGAGAGAGCAGATCGGTGGCTTGCAAGCCCGTGTTACAATAAAAATCACAAACCCAACATGGAATACTGAAATATGAATAAATTTATTATTTTGCTGCTACTGGCGGCAAATACCGCATGGCTGTCAGCAGCCGCAGACTCCTTGCCGTCCCAAACGCTGAATGCGGGTGAAAAAACGGCTGAAACAAACGGGGCGCAGGCGATCCCACAGTCTTTGCGGGAAATTTTAAGAAATCCGGAAGGATGGGAAATGGATATCTATTCATTCCCTTACGAAATCGATACCTTCGTTCCGGTTTCCGCTGAAACACTGTATGCAAAAGGTTTGAATGTTAGCCATGCACACACATCGGACAAAGCGCTTGTCGGGGAGGTCTTCAGCATTTTGAACAACATGGAATTCAAGAATTATTACAATGAATTGCGAGAAACCAGATTTTTAATAAAATTAAAACACAGCCAGAAAGACATAGAAATCATCCTTTTGGATGAAGCCAATGCGCCCGATTTTATGATTTTCCAGATTGAAAAAATCGAAAATGGGAAAGTGGAAAAGTTCCCCACTGGAATCACTGTCCAGGCCGGAGCATTGAAGCAGCTGGCCAAAAGGGCAACAGGAAAGTAAGCGTTACGGCGGCTGGTTCGACCGGAAAGGGCAGCCTGAAAAACCGTTATGGCGGTTTTCAGGCTGCCTTTTGCTGTGGTGGGCGGCTGTTTGGGCGTCTTCGGGCGGCGCATCGGTGAGCAGCCCGTAGGGGCGGTTAGGGCGAAGCCCGACAAGCATTTGCTCGCGCAGCGAGAGACCGCCCGCCATCATCAACACGGGGTTACGCGCGTTCCCCGCTAACCGCCCCTACGCGGGTTGAATGGACAACGGTGGTGGCATGGATGCCTCTACCCCCTCCCCAACCCTCCTCCGGGCCCCACGCAAAATGCATCCGCATTTTGCGTGGGAACCCGCCCGCTGCGCTTCGCTGCGGGGGAGGGGGCGTTTGGTGGTTTACATACACCTTGAGCGCTCATGTGTATGTATAACTCACAGCCCCAATTCACCCCAAATACGGTCAATCTTCGCCACCGTCGCCGGGTCGGGCTGGATGGGGCGTCCCCAGTCGCGCGTGGTTTCGCCCGGCCATTTCGTGGTTGCGTCCAGCCCCATTTTGCCGCCGAGGCCGCTGGTGGGGCTGGCAAAGTCGAGGTAGTCAATCGGCGTGTTTTCGATGAGCAGGGTGTCGCGCACCGGGTCGGCGCGGGTGGTGAGCGCCCAGATGACGTCGCGCCAGTCGCGGCAGTTGATGTCGTCATCGACCACGATCAGGTATTTGGTGTAGCTGAACTGGCGCAGATAGCTCCAGCAGCCCAGCATGATGCGCCGCGCGTGCCCGGGGTATTCTTTTTTGATGCTGACCACGGCGATGCGGTAGGAGCAGCCTTCCGGCGGCAGGTAGAAATCGACGATTTCCGGAAATTGTTTTTGCAGCAAGGGGATATAGACTTCGTTCAGGGCGGCGGCGAGGATGGCGGGTTCGTCCGGCGGTTTGCCGAGGTAGGTGCTGTGGTAGATCGCGCCGTCGCGCAGGGTGGCGCGTTCGATGGTAAACACGGGAAATTCCGCCTGGCTGTTGTAGTAGCCGGTGTGGTCGCCGTAAGGGCCTTCAGTCGCCATGTCGCCGGGGTAGATGTGGCCTTCGAGGAGGATTTCCGCGCGTGCGGGCGCGTGTAGGCCGCTGGCAAGGCGCACGACTTCGCTACGCGCGCCGCGCAGGAGGCCGGCGAAGCGGTATTCGCTTAGGCTGTCCGGGATGGGGGCGACAGCGGCGAGCAGGGTTGCCGGGTCGCAGCCGATGGCGACGGCGACGGGAAAGGGGCGGCCGGGGTGCATCTCGCAATGGGCGCGGTAGTCGAGCGCGCCGCCGCGATGGGCGAGCCAGCGCATGATGACGCGGTTTTTGCCGACCGGCTGCTGGCGGTAGATGGCGACGTTTTGCCGGGGCAGGCGGGCGCTTTGGGTGATGACCAGTCCCCAGGTGATGAGCGGCGCGATGTCGTCCGGCCAGGCGTGCTGGATGGGCAGGCGGGCGAGGTCGATGTCGTCGCCGTGAATGACGGTGTGCGCGCAGGGCGGCGCGTCGTACACGCGCGGCGTCATGTCCCAGATGTTTTTCGCCAGCCGCACTTTGCCCAGCGCCTCGGCGAGATTGTCCGGCGGCGTGGGCTCTTTCAAATCCGCCAGTTGGCGGCCAATCGCGCGCAGCCGCGATGGCTCCGCGCCCATGCCCAGCGCCACCCGCTCGCGCGTGCCGAACAGGTTGGCAAGGACGGGATAACCGTAGCGGCTGCCGTCGGCGCGGACGGGGTTTTCAAAGAGCAGCGCCGGGCCGCCGTTGGCAAGAACGCGGCGCGCGATTTCGGTGATTTCCAGATGCGGCGAGACGGGATGATAGACGCGCTTCAGCGCGCCACGGCTTTCCAGCAGGGTGATGAAGTCGCGCAGGTCGGAACAGGGGAGCATGGTTGCCTCAAGGTTGTCATGTGCGCGCATTATGCGGTGATTTTTATCAACGAGATAGGTTACACAATAGAGTATTGTTCACGCATGGAATAAAATCCGCGAAACCCGCTCACAGGAGGCCATCATGCCGCGAAAAATCCCCGAACTGGTCTGCCCCGCCGGCAACCTGCCCGCCCTGAAAACCGCCATTGATAACGGCGCCGATACCGTCTATCTCGGCCTGAAAGACGCCACCAACGCGCGCAACTTCCCCGGCCTCAACTTCACCCGCGACAGCGTCGCCGAAGGCATTGCCTACGCCCACGCGCGCGGGCGGCAGGTGCTGATGGCCATCAACACCTTCGTCCAGGCCGGACAAATGGCGCGCTGGCAGCAGGCGGTCGATACCGCCGCCAGTCTCGGCGCCGATGCCGTTATCGTCGCCGACCCCGCCGTGCTCGCCTACGCCAGCGAAAAACACCCCGGCCTGCGCCTGCATATGTCGGTGCAAAGCTCGGCGACCAACTACGAAGCGATTAACCTGATGCAAGAGCTGTTCGGCATCCGCCGCGTCGTCCTGCCGCGCGTGCTCACCATTGAGCAGGTGCAGCACGTCATCGAAAACACCGACGTCGAAATCGAAGTCTTCGGCTTCGGCAGCCTCTGCGTCATGGTCGAAGGACGCTGCATCCTCTCCAGCTACGCCACCGGCGAATCGCCGAATATGCAGGGCGTCTGCTCGCCCGCGAAAGCCGTGCGCTGGGAAGAACACCCCGACCGCATGGACGTGCGCTTAAACGACGTCCTCATTGACCGCTACCGCCCGGACGAACCCGCCGGCTACCCGACCCTGTGCAAAGGCCGCTTTGACGTCGCGGGCGAAACCTACTACGCGCTGGAAGAACCGACCAGCCTTAACGTCATCGAAGTATTGCCCAAACTCATCGACATCGGCGTCGCCGCCATCAAAATCGAAGGCCGCCAGCGCAGCCAAATGTACAGCGCGCAAGTGACGCGCACCCTGCGCGCCGCCCTCGACGCCGCCGCCAAAGAAAACTACCGCGTCGCCCCGGCATGGCAGGCCGCACTCGGCAAAGTCTCCGAAGGCAGCCAATCGACGCTCGGCGCTTACAGCAGACCGTGGAAATAAAAAAACGCCCCTCTCCCTGTGGGGAACGTTCGCATACCTCGCAGCCGGATTGCCAAACTGCTAACCCCATTACCGCCATTTATACATACACCTGAGCGCTCAAAGTGTATGTAAACAAACAACAAGGAAACATCATGAGCCTCAAACTCTCCCTCGGAGCCATCCAGTACTACTGGCCGAAACAAACCGTCTTCGCCTGGTACGACCGCATCGCCGACACCGACGCCGACATCATCTACCTCGGCGAAACCGTCTGCGCGCGCCGCCACGAACTGCGCCTCGCCGACTGGCTCGCCATTGCCGACAACCTCGCCGCATCCGGCAAAGAAGTCCTGCTCGCCAGCCAGACCCTGCTCGAAAGCGAGAGCGACCTCAAACGCCTGCGCAAAATCGCCAAACAAGAGCGCTATCCCATCGAAGCCAACGACATGGGCGCGGTCAAACTGGCGCGCGACCACGGCCACCCCTTCGTCGCAGGCGCCAGCCTCAACCTCTACAACGAACACACCCTTGCCCTTGTCCGCCGCCTCGGCGCCTACCGCTGGCAGCCGCCCGCCGAACTCAGCCGCGACAAACTCGCCACCCTGCTTGCCGCCAGCGCCGACCCCGGCGAAACCGAACTCCTTGCCTGGGGCAAAATCCCGCTCGCCTACTCCTCGCGCTGCTTCACCGCGCGCCACTACAACCTCAACAAAGACAACTGCCAATTCCGCTGCCTCGAACACCCGCACGGCATGAGCATGGACACCCGCGAAAAAACGCCCTTCCTCACCATCAACGGCATCCAGACCATGTCGCACGGCAGCCAATGCCTGCTGGCGCACCACGCCGACATCGCCGCCCTCGGCGTCGGCATCCTCCGCCTCTCGCCGCAGCTTGAGCACATGGCGGAAATCATCGCCCTGCACCGGCAAACACTGGACGGTGCAATTCCCGCCGCCGACGCCCTGCGCGAACTGGCACCGCTTGCGCTCGGCGCGCTGGTGGACGGCTACTGGCACGGCAACCCCGGCATCGAAAAAATCAAAACCTACTACAGCGAAGCCAACGTCGGCCCCATCTACCAGCCGGAAGAAGTTGCCAGCATTGCCGTTCCAGAACCGCAAGACCCCTTGCCGTCCACCAATTTGCCCCCTCCCCCGCAGGACGCGCAGCGTTCGCAGCGGGACTGGAACAGCTCGTCCGAAGGACGAGAAAGGGCTGGGGTGGGGGTAGCGTCCATGAAATTACCGCCGATGCAAACCCGTCCTCTCCGAAACGGCGTACCTTTCAGCACATCTCCCGATTCCCAAAACCCGGCACCTTCTACCCCCACCCGCCTGCTCGCCAAACTGCGCCCCACCCAACCGCTGCCGGGCTGGCTCGCGCGCATAGGCCGCCACCTGCCCGCCCTGCCGCCGCGCCTCATCCTCGTGCAAACCCTGAACCAAATGCTGCGCCGCGGCCTCTTGCCCGCCGACATGACACAATTTGCCGGACGTCACTTCCAGCTTGACGTACTGGATCTGGGCATCAGCATCCGCTTCAGCGCCGACACACAGCGCTTCACCGCAGAGAATTACCCCGGCGCGCCCGACCTGCGCCTTGCCGCCAACAGCGCCGACTACCTGCGCATGATTTTGCGCGAAGAAGACCCCGACACCCTCTTCTTCAACCGCAAACTGCAAATCGAAGGCGACACCGCGCTGGGGCTCGCTACCAAAAACCTGCTCGACTGCGTGGACTGGCGCTGGCAACGCCTGCTGCCACAGCGCCTCACCGCCTGGCTGCAAACGCGCGGACACCGCTGGTACCCCGGCGCGGCATAGGGCATTTACATACATCTTCCCCGCTACCCTGTATGTATAGCCATCCACCGAAAGTTTCAGACAAGGCGCGCCGCTGAAGGCAGTACGCATTTGTACGGCGAAGCGGCGCAACACAGTATGAGGCTTTCGGTGGATGGCTATAAAACACCATCGTCGTAGGGTGGGGCTTGCCCCACCGCGCTGACGCGACTGCGGGAACAAATGCTGCGCTCTCTCCCCCGTTGCCTGCAAAAAGGGAACAAATGCCGAAAACTGCACCGTTCTGCCCCCTCCCCCTGCGGGGGAGGGCTGGGGTGGGGTTCGCCTGCATACCTCAATGCTCATGCAGCACTTCAAAGCCGGACATTTCATGATGGTGGGGCAAGCCCCACCCTACCGCCCGCGCAAATGTTTGCAGTGGAGAACACCTCATGAAGTGTATTTTGAAGAAGTGTTGCACTTGGGTTGACAATTCGCCCCCGTACCGGTTATGCCTTTCCCCCGCAGGCGGAAACCGCATTACCGCATTTTTTTCACAAGCCTGTGCGCGCGGTGGTGGCTAATCAGGCGGGGCGTTGCCCGCTATACTTGCCGTTTTTCGCAATCGGAGTGTTTGATGGCGACCAAGCGCAATACTTTGTTTTTTATGATGACTTTGAGCGCGCTGATGGCGCTTACCTCGCTTTCGACCGATATTTACCTGCCCGCACTGCCGCTGATGTCGCGCACGCTCGGCGGCGATGCGGCGCTGACCATCACCGGTTTTCTCATCGGTTTTGCCATCGCGCAGCTCGTCTGGGGGCCGGTGAGCGACCGCATCGGGCGCAGGTTGCCGCTGTTTCTGGGAATGCTGCTGTTTGTGGCAGGCTCGGTCGGTTGTGCGCTGGCGCAGTCGCTGCCCACGGTGGTGTTCTGGCGCGTGTTTCAGGCGCTGGGAGCGTGTGTCGGGCCGATGTTGTCGCGGGCGATGGTGCGGGATCTGTTCGGCACGACGCGCGCGGCGCAGGTGCTGTCCTCGCTGGCGATGATTATGGTGGTGGCGCCGCTGGTGGGGCCGCTCGTCGGCGGGTTGCTGCTGAAGGTCGCCAGTTGGCACGCGCATTTTTGGCTGCTCGCCGCGATTGGCGTGTTGATGTTTGTGGCGGTGTTGCGCCTGCCGGAGACGTTGCCGCCGCGCCGCCGGGCGGCGGGCTCGCTCTGGTCGGCGTTCGCCCGCTATCGCGAGTTGCTCGCTCACCGCGTCTTTATGCGTTATACCTTCTGCGTGACGTCTTTTTATGTCGCCGCCTACGCCTTTATTGCCGGTTCGCCTTTTGTTTATATTGATTATTTCGGCATCAATGAGGCGTACTACGGCTTCTGGTTTGGCGTGAATATTTTCGGCGTCTTCGCCCTGAGCGCGGCGAACCGCAGGCTGCTGCGCCATTTCGCCATTGACCGCCTGCTGCGCGCGGCGACGCGGTTTGCCGCCGTGTTCGCGCTGTTGCTGGTCGCGCTGGTGCTGGCCGGGGTCGGCGGCATTTGGGGCATCGCCCTGCCGATGTTCGCCGTGTTCAGCATGAACGGCATCATCGCTGCCTGCGCCAATGCGGCAGCGCTTGCCAGCGTTGATAAATCCGTCGGCGGGGCGGCTGCGGCGCTGCTCGGCGCGCTGTAATATGGCAGCGGCATTGTTTCTTCGCTGCTGCTTGCCGCTTTTGCTGATGGCACGCCACGGCCGATGGCGTGGCTGATTGCCGGGGCGGTCGTCCTGAGCGCGGTGATGGTCGTCCGCGTTAAGCCGCGCTAATGTACAGATGAAGCGGGCGACGCTGGGCGCACCGCAGCGCCCGCCCTACAATGCGCCGCTTTTCTACCGGAGCGTTTTATGTCCACACTTCCCGCCATTTTCCTCGGCCACGGCAGCCCGATGAATGCCATCAACGATAGCAGCCGTTTTAACCGGGGCTTTCTGGCCACCGCCGCCGCCATCGCCAAACCGGAGGCCATCCTGATGGTATCCGCGCACTGGTTCGGGCGCGAGCTGCGCGTGATGAGCGGCGCGCACAATCCCATCCTTTACGATTTCAGCGGCTTCCCCGCCGCGCTCTATCAGGCGCAATACCCGGCGCCGGGCGCGCCCGCACTTGCCGCGCGCGTCTGCGAACTGCTGGCGGCGGACGGCATCCAGCCCGATGCCAGCCGTGGTCTTGACCACGGTGCCTGGGCGGTGTTGCGCCATTTCTACCCCGCCGCCGACGTGCCGGTGGTGCAACTCAGCCTGAACCTGCTGCAACCGGCCGCCTGGCACTGGGCGCTCGCGGCGAAACTGCGGCCGCTACGCGACGAAGGCGTGCTGATTATGGGCAGCGGCAATATCGTCCACAATCTGCGCGCGCTCGATTTCGCCCGTGCCGACGAGGCCTTTGCCTACGACTGGGCGGACGCCTTTCGCCAGCGCATCAACCGCGCGATGGCAGCGGGCGACCGCGACACCCTGCTCAATCACCTCGCGCTTGACCCTGACCGTGCCGCCGTTCCCGCGCCGTTTGAACATTTCCTGCCGCTGCTGTACGTCCTCGCGCAGCGCGACCCCGGCGAACCGCTGCGGATTTTCAACGACGAAATCGTCGGCGGTGCGCTCTCGATGACCTCGGTGCAGGTGGGGTAGGGCGGAGCTGACGAACGCGACCGCCGCCCGCCAATGCTCAAAAAACCCCGCAATCGTGGGGTTTTTTCCGCTATGATATTCATAAATCCACACGGGATAACAACAAATACCCACGGGCGACCCGCCACCTTCCCGCTTTCTTAACTCAACCAGGAGAACTTTATGAAAATCATGGCAGTATGTGCTCACGGTCTCGGCAGCAGCTTCTTGATGGAGATGAACATCAAGAAGGCGCTGGCCAAGCTCAATATTGAAGCGGAAGTCGCCCACTCCGACCTCTCCGTCACCGCCTCCGGCGACGCCGACCTGTTCGTGATGGGCGCGGACATCGTGGACAGCTCCAGCATCGACCGCAGCAAGGTCATCGTCATCAACAATCTCGTCAGCGCCGACGAATTTGAGCAGAAGCTGGCGGTTTACTTCCACCACGACTAGGAGGGCGTCATGAAAGCGCTGCTCGACTTCATCGTTGATATTCTCAAGGTGCCGTCCGTGCTGGTTGGGGTTATCGCCCTTATCGGCTTGATTGCGCAGAAAAAATCCGCCGCTGATACCATCAAGGGCACCATCAAGACCATCCTCGGCTTCATCGTCCTCGGCGGCGGTGCCAGCGTACTGCTCGGCTCGCTGAACCCGCTGGGCGACATCTTCAAGCAGGCGTTTGACGTGCAGGGCGTGGTGCCGAACAACGAAGCCATCGTCTCCGCCGCCCTGCAACAATACGGCACGGCGACCGCGCTCATCATGGCATTCGGCATGGTGGCGAACATCGCCATCGCCCGCTTTACCCGCCTCAAATTCATCTTCCTTACCGGCCACCACACTTTCTACATGGCGTGCATGATTGCCGTCATCCTCGTCGTCGCCGGATTTGAAGGCGCGCAACTGGTGCTGGTCGGCGCGCTGACGCTCGGCCTCATCATGGCGTTCTTCCCGTTTATCGCCCAGCCGTTCATGCGCGACATCACCGGCAGCGACGAAGTCGGCTTCGGCCACTTCGGCACCGTCGGCTACGTGCTGGCGGGGCTAGTCGGGCGCAGCCTGCGCGGCAAATCGCGCTCCACCGAGGAGATGAATCTGCCGAAAAACCTGAGTTTTTTGCGCGACAGCTCCGTTTCCATCGCGCTGACGATGATGGTCATCTACCTCGTGCTGGTCATCGCCGCCGGACAGGACTTCGTGCAGCAGGAAAAATTCTCCAACGGGCAGAATTTCCTCGTTTGGGCGGTGATTCAGGCGATTACCTTCGCCGCCGGCGTCTTCATCATCCTGCAGGGTGTGCGCCTGATACTGGCCGAAATCGTCCCCGCCTTCACCGGCTTCTCGCAAAAGCTGGTGCCGAACGCGCGCCCGGCGCTGGACTGCCCCATCGTCTTCCCCTACGCGCCAAACGCGGTGCTGGTCGGCTTCCTCGCCAGCTTCGCCGGTGGCTTGGTCGGCCTCTTTATCCTCGGCCAACTGCACTGGGTGCTGATTCTGCCCGGCGTGGTGCCGCACTTCTTCTGCGGCGCGACTGCGGGCGTGTTTGGCAACGCCGTCGGCGGTCGCCTCGGCGCGAGCATCGGTGCCTTCCTCCACGGCATCCTCATCACCTTCCTCCCGGTGTGGCTGCTGCCGGTACTGGGCGACCTCGGCTTTGCCAACACCACCTTCTCCGACGCCGACTTCGGCGTGGTCGGCATTGCCCTCGGCTGGCTTGGCAGCCATGCCGGACGCTTTGCCATCACCGCCATCGTCATCGGCATCGTCGCCGCGCTGGTGGTCTATAACTATGCGGTGCCGGAAAAAGTGTCGCTGGACAAGCAGGCTGAAGAAAAAGCGAAGGGCTGAACTGCCTTGCCGCCATCGCAAAATCCGCCGTTTGGCGGGTTTTGGTTTGCTGTTTATTGGTCCGTAGGGTGGGGCTTGCCCCACCGCAGGCGAACTTTTTGCGCGCGCTGTCGCTGCCGATGTATGATTTTTCCCGGAAGGTGTCCTGAAATGTATGCTGATAACCAGCAGAGCTGGCAAAAACCAGCCGTTGCCAATATTCCGCCGGTTCGCCCCCTCCCCTGCAGGGCGAAGCCCGCAGCGGGGGAGGGTTGGGGAGGGGGTAGCATCCGTAACTTCACCGCCAATGCAATTCAGACACCCCTGAGACAGCATACATTTCAGGACACCATCTGATTTTTCCCGTCTGGTGATGGCGGCACCGCCAACGCCCCTAACATCCCCCGCCGGGGGACTTTTTTATTGGTGATGCTTTTTGATGACGACTTTATCCCGCCGTATTGAGGCGATTTTGTTTACCCGCGACGAGGCGGTGAGCGAGGCGCTGCTCGCACAAGCGCTGGATGTTTCCGAAGATGCCGTGCGCGAGGCGCTGGCCGAACTGGCCGCGCGCTACGAGGCGTCGGCGATGGAGCCGGTGCGGCTCGCAGGCGGCTGGCGCTTGCAGTTGCGCCCGGCGTATTTTCCCGCAGTCGCCGCCTTTACCGAGGCGCAGCCGGTGCGCTTTTCCCGTGCCTTTTGGGAGACGCTGGCGTTTATCGCGTATCATCAGCCCGTCACCCGCGCCGAGATTGACGCGGTGCGCGGCGTGACCACCAGCAGCGGCATTTACCGCCAGCTTTTTGACCTGGAATGGATCGAGGTGATCGGCACGAAGGAGGTGCCGGGGCGGCCGGAGTTGCTGGCGACGACGGCGCAGTTTTTGTCTGATTTTTCCGTGGCAAGTCTTGAAGACTTGCCCGCTTTGCCCGATGAGGGTTTTGGAGGCAGTAATGAGTAATGAATTGGAGCGCATCCAGAAATGGCTGGCGGCGCGCGGTTTGGGTTCGCGGCGCGAGATTGAGGGCTGGATTCGTGAGGGTCGCCTGCGCGTCAATGGCAAACCGGCCGAATTGGGGCAGCGCATCAGCGGTCACGAGCGCCTGAGTCTGGACGGCAAACCGCTGCGCGTCTCGCCGGAGCGCGAGGCACCCCGGCAAATCCTGATGTATCACAAGCCGCCGGGCGAAATCTGCACGCGCGACGACCCGGATGGGCGGCCAACGGTGTTCCGCCATCTGCCGAAATTGCGGCAGGGGCGCTGGGTCAGCGTCGGCAGGCTTGACCTCAATACCGCCGGGCTGTTGCTCTTCACCAATGACGGCGCGCTGGCCAACCGCCTGATGCATCCCAGCGCCGAAATCGAACGCGAATACTGGGTGCGGGTCGCGGGCGAGGTCAATGAGGATACCTTGCAGGCGCTGCGCAACGGCATCGAGCTGGAAGACGGCTTCGCCCGCTTCGACGACGTGCAGCCGTTGCAGGCCTTGCACGAAGACGATACCCAGTACAACCGCTACTTCAGCGTGGTACTGAAAGAAGGGCGCAACCGCGAAGTGCGCCGCCTGTGGGAAGCGGTCGGTTGCCAGGTCAGCCGCCTGAAACGCACCCGCTTTGGCAACCTCTGGCTACCGAAAAACCTTGCCGCCGGGCGCTGGCGGCCACTCACCGCCGGTGAGGCGAACGCGCTGCTGAACTTGCTGCAAGGCAAGCGGCGCGACGCAAAGACAGGACTATAATAAGCACACATTAACAATCAGGAATCGTCATGAGCGACCGAGAACAAGCCGCCCCCGTCCGCGTCAAGCCCAACGCGATGGGGGTGAAGAAAAAAGGGGCGGAGAAAATCCGCCAGGTCCCGGAAAACACCGGCCACGTCGGCGAAGAGCGGCTGCGCAAACCCAGCTGGATACGCGCACAATTCCCCGGCGGCGCAGAAGTGCAGCGGATGAAAGCCATCATGCGCGAGCAGAAACTGCACAGCGTCTGCGAAGAAGCCTCCTGCCCGAACATCGGCGAATGCTTCCGCCACAACACCGCCTCCTTCATGATCATGGGCGACATCTGCACCCGCCGCTGCCCCTTCTGCGACGTCGGCCATGGCCGCCCCAACCCGCTCGACCCGATGGAGCCGACGCATCTCGCCGAAACCGTGCGCAACATCGGCCTGCACCACGTCGTCATCACCTCGGTGGATCGCGACGATTTGCTTGACGGCGGTGCCGCGCACTTTGCCGCCTGCGTCCGCGAAATCCGCCGCCTCGCGCCGCGCATGACCGTGGAAATCCTCACCCCCGACTTCCGGGGCCGCATGGACAAAGCCATCGAAATCCTGCGCCACACCCCGCCGGACATCTTCAACCACAACATGGAAACCGTGGCGCGGATGTACGAAGAAGTGCGCCCCGGCGCGAACTACGAAAACTCGCTGGAGCTCCTGCGCGAATACAAAAAGGCGAGCAACAAGCCCGTCATTACCAAATCCGGGCTGATGGTCGGCCTCGGCGAAGAAGTGGACGAAATCCTCGGTGTGATGGAAGACCTGCGCCGCCACGACGTCAGTATGCTCACCGTTGGCCAGTACCTGCAACCGTCGGTACACCACCTGCCGGTCAAGCACTACTACACCCCGGACGAATTCCAGATATTTACCGACGAAGGCCTGAAAATGGGTTTCACCCACGTCGCCTCCGGGCCGATGGTGCGCTCCTCCTTCCACGCCGATATGTCGGCCAAGGCGGTGCTGGACTGAATGCGGGACGGGGCGCAGCCAGTCGCCGGTCATTCATGACCAGGACAAAAGCAAAGAAAAGCCGCCTGCAGGCGGCTCTTTCTTTGCGTTGTTATACCTGACTGGCAACCAGTTGCGGTTTCGGTTGCAGGTCGGGTGCGGCGAGCGCTGTTGGCGAAGCCGTCTGCCCTTGAGCCGCCATGGCAGAAAGCATCTGCTGCGACTGCCGTGCCGCGTTGGCATCCAGCGCACTTGCCGCTGCCGCCGTGGTACCTCCCGTTTTAAGCGCATCGGCGACCGCTGTGGCATTTTGCTGCGCCGTGGCCGGTGATGCTTTTTGCGATGCAGTTGCGGGTGAATCCCCTGATGCGCTGGCAGCTGCCGCTGGTGTCTGCTGCGTATCCGCAGCAACAGTCACAGGCTGGATTTTTGTACTGGCGGCGACCGGGACAAGCGCCGTTGCAGGCTTCGCGGTGATAGCTGCGCTTTTCACAGCGCTACCGGCAGCTTCGCTGTCCGCGGGTTGGGCAGTTTCGGCAGTCGTGCTCTCATCCGGAGCAACACCAGCATCGGCGTTCGCTTGCGGGGTATTGCCCGTAGTTTTAGCAATCACTTTTTGCGGGGCGGGGTGGGCGCGATCAACGACCACAATCGGCTTCTGCGCATTCGTTTCCGCTTGCTTGCTGTCGTCTGTTGTAGTGGAAGCCGTCGGCGCGCTGTTTTCAGGCAATGTGCCTTCTGCTGCGGAAGCGGCGGTTTGCGTCTTCGCATCCACCGGGGCTTTCAAGCCTTCCGTCGGCAAGTCTTTGCCGCGCAATTCCGCCGCCTTGAAAGTGGCATCGTCAAAGTGGAAGTCATAGCGAGCGAATCCTTCGCCATAGAAATAATCTTTGAGTGTTACCTGGTCATCGCCGCCATAAGCTTTAACAACGAGATCCCGTCCTTCACGGCTGAAGCGGGCTTTTTCTGCTTGTGCACCTTCAAAACGCAAGGTGTCTGCTTGTGCATCCCAAACGGCAAGCTCCCGAATCGTATCTTTGCCATGACCAACGCGGAAGATATAAGTGTCGCTTTCAAAGTCGCCACCTTCCAGGTGGTCATCACCGGCGCCGCCATCAAGCGTGTCATGACCGGCACGGCCAAAGAGGGTGTCATTGCCCGCATCGCCGTTGAGCGTGTCATCGCCGTCATCGCCACTGAGCGTGTCGTCGCCTTCCCCACCGTGCAGGGAATCATTGCCGTTGCCGCCGCCCAGGCTGTCGTTACCGGCATCACCGTAAACGGTGTCGTTGCCGTTATGCGCCCAAAGGGTGTCATTACCGGCGCCACCGTGCATGGTGTCGTCCGATTCCCAGCCTTCCATGTGGTCATCATTATCCGTTGCGCTGAAGTCAAAGGCTTTTTTGACGATGTCCTCGCGTCCCAGCTTGTTGTCTTCAAACTGGAAGTAATAGCGGTCACGGTGCCACTGGAAGAAATAATCCTTGAGCCTTACCTGATCGTTGCTGCTGCCGTAAGCCCTGACGATGAGATCGTAGCCTTCGCGGCTGAAGGCGGCATTGCCGGATTGTGCGCCTTCAAAGCGCAGGGTGTCAGTTTCCTCGTCCCGGTAGGCTAAATCAGCAACGGTATCTTTGCCATGACCGGCGCGGAAGATATAAGTGTCGCTTTCAAAGTCGCCACCTTCCAGGTGGTCATCACCGGCGCCGCCATCAAGCGTGTCATGACCGGCACGGCCAAAGAGGGTGTCATTGCCCGCATCGCCGTTGAGCGTGTCATCGCCGTCATCGCCACTGAGCGTGTCGTCGCCTTCCCCACCGTGCAGGGAATCATTGCCGTTGCCGCCGCCCAGGCTGTCGTTACCGGCATCACCGTAAACGGTGTCGTTGCCGTTATGCGCCCAAAGGGTGTCATTACCGGCGCCACCGTGCATGGTGTCGTCCGATTCCCAGCCTTCCATGTGGTCATCATTATCCGTTGCGCTGAAGTCAAAGGCTTTTTTGACGATGTCCTCGCGTCCCAGCTTGTTGTCTTCAAACTGGAAGTAATAGCGGTCACGGTGCCACTGGAAGAAATAATCCTTGAGCCTTACCTGATCGTTGCTGCTGCCGTAAGCCCTGACGATGAGATCGTAGCCTTCGCGGCTGAAGGCGGCATTGCCGGATTGTGCGCCTTCAAAGCGCAGGGTGTCAGTTTCCTCGTCCCGGTAGGCTAAATCAGCAACGGTATCTTTGCCATGACCGGCGCGGAAGATATAAGTGTCGCTTTCAAAGTCGCCACCTTCCAGGTGGTCATCACCGGCGCCGCCATCAAGCGTGTCATGACCGGCACGGCCAAAGAGGGTGTCATTGCCCGCATCGCCGTTGAGCGTGTCATCGCCGTCATCGCCACTGAGCGTGTCGTCGCCTTCCCCACCGTGCAGGGAATCATTGCCGTTGCCGCCGCCCAGGCTGTCGTTACCGGCATCACCGTAAACGGTGTCGTTGCCGTTATGCGCCCAAAGGGTGTCATTACCGGCGCCACCGTGCATGGTGTCGTCCGATTCCCAGCCTTCCATGTGGTCATCATTATCCGTTGCGCTGAAGTCAAAGGCTTTTTTGACGATGTCCTCGCGTCCCAGCTTGTTGTCTTCAAACTGGAAGTAATAGCGGTCACGGTGCCACTGGAAGAAATAATCCTTGAGCCTTACCTGATCGTTGCTGCTGCCGTAAGCCCTGACGATGAGATCGTAGCCTTCGCGGCTGAAGGCGGCATTGCCGGATTGTGCGCCTTCAAAGCGCAGGGTGTCAGTTTCCTCGTCCCGGTAGGCTAAATCAGCAACGGTATCTTTGCCATGACCAGCGCGGAAGATGTAAGTGTCGCTTTCAAAGTTGCCGCCTTCCATGTGGTCATCGCCAGCACCACCATCAAGCGTGTCATGACCGGCACCACCAAAGAGTGCGTCATTTCCGGCACCGCCATTAAGCGTGTCATCGCCGCCATAGCCTTCAAGTACATCGTTACCCTTGTTGCCAACCAGATAATTCGCGCCGTGATTGCCGCGCAGAGTATCGTCGTTGTCTGTGCCGATGCTGTGTCCCAAGGTGGCGAGTGCTTCTTTGCCAAGGGTATTGCTGTAGGCCTCAAAGGTGCCATTGTTACTCGCTTCCTGTGCGTACTGCACGAATTTCTCAGCAAGCGGTGCCATATCGGTATTTTTGCCGTCGGCGTTGCCTTTGGCGAGCAGTTCACCGAGGTCAGTGAATGCCTTGCCGGGGTTTTGCGCGTGGACTTCGTCAAAGAGGGCGGCGACGCCGCTGTAGTCCAGTTGCAGTTTGCCGTCCTCGCTCATGCCGAAGCGGATGGCATTGAGATAGGGCTTGAGGCGGGTCTGGAAGAGCAAGCCGTCGTAGAGGTTGTCGGCGAGGTTGGCGTAGGTTTTTTCGATGGTGTCGAGGGTGTGTTGTGCCTGTGCCTTGGTGCCGTAATAGAGGTGGGTGGAATCGGTGCCGGTGAAGGCGTCAAGAATGCCGATTTTTTCATGCAGAGCAGCTTTCTTTTTCTTATCTGGATCTTCAATACCGAGCAGCGACCAGATGCTGGGGCCCTGAATCGTACCCAATTCTTTGAGTTGTCCCGGAGTGAGCGGAATGGCATTACCTTTATTACCACTGGCTTGGGCAAACTTTTGTGTCGCTGCTGCCAATACACCTTCGGTGGTAAAGCGTTTATCGGTGCCAGCCCAGGCGCGCAGCAGCTGGTCGCGCAGTGCCAGTTGTTCTTCCTTGGTTTGCGCGTTGGCATAGGCTTGCAGGGCGGCGGCGACATCGGGCGATTGTGCCGCCGCTTCGCGCAGGTCGCGCACGCGACCGCTGCCGCGCAGGTTCGGCGCCTGCTGCTGTTCGTCGGTGAGTGACACGCTGTCACTGAAGCGGCTGTGGAAAGGGTCGGCGGCGAGATTGAGGTCGCCCATCTGTTTTTCGTTGCCGTCGCTGTCGGTGTAAGTGCCTTCTTCGGCGAGGCTGTTGCCGTTGCCCAAATCGCGGTCGGTATTCTTGTTGGCGAGGTTGAGCGCCTTGACCTTTGCCTCATTGAGGGTGAGCAGCTCGCCTTCTTGGCTGATGCCATCCTGGTTGAGGTCGCGCCAGACGCGCAGGTGGGCAAAGGCGCTATCGGCGGCATCTACTTTGCCATCGCCGTTATCATCAAGATCGGCCAATGCCTGATAGCCATTGGTGGCACGTTCGCCGTTTTTGAGCAGGGTGTTATCGCCGAAAAGCTCGCCGCCGTTATTGACGACGCCATCGCCATTGCGGTCATAAACGAGGAAACCATCATCCTTGCTGACCCAGCCGGTAGCGAAACGGATGCCGTTTTTGTCGTGATCAAAGAGCGCGCCTTTATGACCGTTGCTGGCAACGGTTTCGATGCCGTTGCCGTTCAGGTCGAGAGCGAGGGGGTCAAAGACAAAATAATAGCCATCACGATTAAGGGCATTCCAGTCAATATATTGGTCGTTATTCCATTCAGGATCAATAGGGGTTAGTAAACTCCAGTCAAAGTTGTTACCCCATGAAAATGAATACTCTTTCTCTTTGCCTAAATCATAGTTACCATTTTTAATCAATTCATCCATTTTTTGCAAGAAACCTGGAGGAATGAGTTCTTTTGGAACGTTTGGGAATAAAAAATCTCCTAACGCAGATAAGCTATCTTTGATTTTATTGCCAAAGAGACTATTCATAAAATTAGCGTAGTTATAAAAATTCTGCATTGCACTGCCACTTGGCATAAATTCACTAATGGCCTGATTTATCAAATCACCCAGTATGGATCTGTTTTGACCTTGATTGTATGCAACTGTATCAGCCGTGCTCAAGGTATTGTATGCTCCTACAGAAGCTGCAATGGCAGCAGCCAGGTCTTTATTTGATCTGGTTTTGAGGTATTGGGCAATTAGTCCAGCTGCAGTTTGAGTCTGCTTATAGCCTAGGTAATATAGCACTCCTGTTATAGCGATTTTTGTTATAGTTTGGTTGCCTATGTAATTCATTATTCTTGAAAAACTATCACCTCGCATACTCATATAATGCTGTACTTCAGTAACCATTGGTTTTCCATATTTATCAACAGCATCATCATATGCCTTGGAAAGACCATATTGATATTCTAAAGCATAACCAATCATACGAGAGGAGTAGCCTCTTGATAAATCGTTTCCTAAAGGAAATAACTTTTGTACTTTTCCAATGGCATCCTCTAATGATTGTGTTTCTTCCGTGCTTCTGGCTCCTGGGTTCGGAACGATATGGCGCATATATTCATCAATATCGTTTAATGCATTAGAGTGCTGTGCATTGCGCATGGCATCCATCACCATCTGAGCTCCCGCTTCAGGAGAAATGGGCATGTTCTTCCTTGCGAGTTCAGAGGTAGTTAACTCCTGCCCTTTTTTGACAATGTTCATCAACTGGCGATTGTCTTCAGACTTACCATCTCGCAGTTTTTCGTACCATTCCTCAGCAGCTTTATCACCATGAAGTCTGGCGTATATACTTACAGGGTCATCAAAAATGCCTTTTACGCCCCGAAAACCACTTTCGTTATGAGCGTAATCCTGAACTTCTTTGTGATCTTTATAGGATAAATCTTCCGTAGTTTGTCCGTGCCCTTTATTAACCTTTTTTCGAAGAATATCCAAGGTCTTATCAGCACTTAGACGATTTAACTCACTCGCAATTTTATTATCAAGATCTTTTCCTGTTTGGTTCTTAAAATTTAGGCTATTATCTGAACCATATGAGGTTTTATTATCGTACTGGTTAAGAGACCATCCAGCACTATGGTAGCCTTTGCTTTCCAGGTCCCGATAGAATCGCCAGATACCATCCTCACCTTTATCAAGCATATTGCTATAGCGTTCAATATCCGCCTGTGTGATGGGATCGCGTGAGTTTGTATTGTTTGCCATAACAGTTCACCTCTTTTGAGAATATACATACTTAATCTTTTGCCTGAAAATCCAGAACAAAATTTATAGTTTTATCCTGGATCTCCTTCCACAGGAAAAGATTTTGTCTTAGATACATCATAGAAATACGGATTTTCATAGGCGGGGGAAAATTAAAGTCATGTGTACAAGATGGAGATTTTATATTCCTATTTGAACATTCGATGATGGTTTGCACGTTTCCCTGTTCGTCCCTGAAGACAAACATATCTTTAGCACGCCAATGTTCTCGAAGTGGACGCTGTGTTTTAGGATCTGTTCCCCCATTTATGTAAAGGGCCAATCCATATATCTCCTTGCTAGTATTGACATATGGTATCGATGCCATTTTCGCTAAATGTAAGCTGCTATCAAAATAATCATCTAAAGCGTGCGGATTGGTTCCATAGCGGGAACCCGCGCTGATATTGATGGAAACCCAATCGTCTCCTCCCCGTCTGCGCTCAGAATCGTATTCCTGGCGTAAAGTGGGATCATTCCTGTCATAAAGCACAGAATCATGATTGCGGAAATCGAATCCCAAAGACTCAATAATGGATTGATAACTGCGTGTGGGCGGGTCGTAGGTACGCAATTTTTCCGGATCAAAACCGGGTGAATCATCGTATTCCACAAGCTCGACTATCGAAGGCGGCAAGTTAACCGGGACGCCGCCGAGGTTGCCAATGATGTAGGGTTGGCCGTATTTGTCCTTCGGCGCATCGTCAGGTTGTTGACTTGCCGCACCGTGCATGGCGCGGGCAAGGTTGCCCATGTCTTCGGCGGTGATATTCGGCATCCCGTCGGAAGCAGTGTTCTCCGCTTGTGTGACGCTTGCTGCTGCCTGCGCTGCGGGTTTTGCCGTTTTATCCGACTGCGGTTTGTCGCAAGCAACAAGCAGGGTAAAGAAGACAAGGCTCAGGGCGAAGAGCAGAGGTTTGCGGATAGTATCGGCGGGTTCGGCTGTCATGCGAAGCCCTTGAATGTTGATTATTTCGGTAAATCCACGTGTTGTTATGTGGGGTTTGTGTTGCATTTTGGGGAAACTGTACGCTTTTGTTACAGCCTTGTAAAGCGTTTAAGCGGTCTTTTTCGGCGTATTCGTGGCAAGGCTTGCCGGGCGTCATTGCTGTGTTTTCGTGGCGCAGCGTCAACTGCTCTTCTTTGGTAGCGGCGTTTTTGTATTGCTGCAATGCTTCCGCGAGTTCGGGTGATTGTGCCGCCGCTTCGCGCAGGTCGCGCACGCGACCGCTGCCGCGCAGGTTCGGCGCCTGCTGCTGTTCGTCGGTGAGTGACACGCTGTCACTGAAGCGGCTGTGGAAAGGGTCGGCGGCGAGATTGAGGTCGCCCATCTGTTTTTCGTTGCCGTCGCTGTCGGTGTAAGTGCCTTCTTCGGCGAGGCTGTTGCCGTTGCCCAAATCGCGGTCGGTATTCTTGTTGGCGAGGTTGAGCGCCTTGACCTTTGCCTCATTGAGGGTGAGCAGCTCGCCTTCTTGGCTGATGCCATCCTGGTTGAGGTCGCGCCAGACGCGCAGGTGGGCAAAGGCGCTATCGGCGGCATCTACTTTGCCATCGCCGTTATCATCAAGATCGGCCAATGCCTGATAGCCATTGGTGGCACGTTCGCCGTTTTTGAGCAGGGTGTTATCGCCGAAAAGCTCGCCGCCGTTATTGACGACGCCATCGCCATTGCGGTCATAAACGAGGAAACCATCATCCTTGCTGACCCAGCCGGTAGCGAAACGGATGCCGTTTTTGTCGTGATCAAAGAGCGCGCCTTTATGACCGTTGCTGGCAACGGTTTCGATACCGTCGCCATCAAGGTCTAAGGTGAGGGGGTCGTATTGGCGGATGAGCATGTCGCGGAAGAGGCCAAACCAGTCGCCACGAGCTGTGTTGAACCAGTTAATAGGATCTTTGAAGAATGGGGGAATTTTGTCCCAAAGTTGTGAAAACTTATCTCGATATTCACCAAATTTAGGATTGTCTTTTAAATCATTATATAGTTCTTCTATGGAATAATTATTGGGAAAATAAAATCTATTTATATATCTCCCGTGATAAAATATTCCTTTTGGGTCAGGATCTGTGAAATAATCCTCAACATAAATTGGTTTATTATGGTTGTTTTGTAGTTGCTCTAAGAAGTCTCCTGTATTCGCTATGCTTGCAGGAAAAGCTGAAGGAGTTCCTTGAAATTGTGTTTCTGCCATACCAGCGTGAGCTAGTGCTTGACCCACAAAATCAATACAACTATTGGAAGCAACATTGTAGTTTGGATGAAAATATTGAATATTCCCATTTGCGGCCAAATTTGGATATTCTCTCAACCTATCATATTGCTCTCTAGTTATCCTTGTAGTCATAGAAGTAATACGGTGAGCTTCATCAGGTATATAATTAACATTGTCATTATTGACCAAATTATTATCACCACCTTCTCCTTTAGTTGTTCCAGTAGACCAACCATGACTTTCATCAGGTTCACTAGGATTTGACGAATGTAATTCGTACCACATATGACCTGTACTTGAAGTACCGCCTCCTGCCAAGGCGGTTCCAATTGGAGCAAATTTAATAGTAACAGTATAATACTCGCTCATAAAACAACTCCTTCAAAATACTAAATTTAAAGCACACTCACCTTGTTATAAATAACTTAATGGATAAGTGTGTCCACGTGTATTCCGATAAAAGTTTCTATATCTCTAAACGTAGGTGTATACAAACTTTTATCTTCTATAATAAAATGATACTTTCCTCTAGGCAAAGTTAGATAGTCATAATTTGTTGAAAAAGCCAAATCATCAGGATTATTAACGTTACTACCATAAACCTCATAGACCCGACTTTTATTGCTATACTCCTTTTGAAAGAAAAGAATAGGTTCCCCCTTTTTATTGAACTTATAACCAAAAACCTTGAACCTATAAAATTCTCTATGATCTGCGCTAGTTAGACCAACAAATGCACGTTGAAAATTATTGTTCTCTTCATTAATCCTCCTATGTCCTTCTTTACTTCTGTTAAATAATTTTAAGTTTCCCTTGTTAAATTTTATGCGCATAGAAATATAATATTTATGCTCTACGTAATTTAAAAAATCTATTTCAACAATTCTGTTTTTTCCCAATGGAAAATCTACATATACCGGTCGCAAAAATGTCCCCAATATTGTTTTACGAGCAAACTCGCAGCTTGCCAAAAAAAACAATATTAAAATTGCAAGTAAGAACCAAACCATTGTTCTTTTAATCCAAAAAAATTTTATACTAGCCATCTTCAGCCCTAAAATTACAAACGCTCTACATAATTCCTCAATGTTAATTTCTTAGTATAGATTGAATCCAGAGCCATCTACCTAAATAATTAATTTACAGAAACATACTACAACCTTGCCACTAGAGTAACTCTCATCTATCCTCCATGCCGCTCAACACCTCCTTTCTTCACGCTCCAATCCGCCAAAATCCCTGCAACTATGCGGATTACGGAAAATTATGTCCATGCAGCAATCTTTGCGTTTTTTCACAATATTGTTCATCTTCCCGCTGCAAGCAGGTACACCAACCGTTATTCGGTGCATACCGTTTTTCAAGATAGTTCACCCTGCCGCTACCGAAAAAATACGCCATCCTCGAACTTATCCATACTGTAACCAATTCTATCAATCCTCAAAATCCCATTTGTTTACAGTAAAATATTCACCGAAACACCCCGCAACCCCGCCCACTTCCGCCTCCCGTCATTTGACTTCGCCGTCCGTCGCTGCAAGAATCCACTATATCTTAACTGTTTGTTTCTTTTCCTTCATCTTTCCTGCATATGGATACGTCCCCCGTTAGTGCTGCTGTTGCTTCTACCATTCCCTCTAATGCCCCGCTGGCATTGAATGCCTTGCTGATTATGGCGCACGTGCATGGGGTGGCAGCGAGTGGCGAGGATTTGTTGCACCGCTTTTCTGCCAATGGCAAGGATTTGAATCAGGAGGAGTGGTTATTGGCGGCGCGTTATCTTGGTTTGAAGGTGCGCGCCGTTTCCCGTTCTATATCCAGATTGCATTTGCTTTCTTTGCCTGCGGTGGTATGGCAGCCGGACGGGCAGCATTTTATTTTGGCGCGGGTGGATGACGGCCAGTTTTTGATTCAGGATTTGGCGGCGGGCAAGCCGCTTTTGTTGTCTTTGGCGGATTTTTCGGCGCGCTTTTCCGGGCAGTTGATTTTGGTCGCCTCACGCGCATCAATCTTAGGCTCTCTCGCCAAGTTTGATTTCACCTGGTTTATTCCGGCGGTGATTAAGTACCGCCGGATTTTTTTGGAGGTGTTGGCGGTATCGATTGTCTTGCAGTTGTTCGCGCTGATTACGCCGCTCTTTTTTCAGGTGGTGATGGACAAGGTGCTGGTGCATCGCGGCTTCAGTACGCTCGATGTGATTGCCGTCGCTTTTGTGGTGGTGACGTTGTTTGAGGTGGTACTGGGCGGGCTGCGTTCTTATGTGTTTGCGCATACCACCAGCCGCATTGATGTGGAGCTGGGCGCGCGGCTTTACCGCCATTTGTTGCAGTTGCCGATCAGTTATTTTGAGCAGCGCCGTGTCGGCGATACGGTGGCGCGGGTGCGCGAGCTGGAGCAGATTCGCAATTTTCTCACCGGGCAGGCGCTGACTTCGGTGCTGGATTTGCTCTTTTCGTTCATTTTTATTGCGGTGATGTGGTTTTACAGCGGCTGGCTGACGCTGATTGTGGTGGTGTCGCTGCCGGTGTATGCCGCCTGGTCGGCGCTGATTACGCCGGTGTTGCGCGCACGGCTGAACGAGAAGTTTGCCCGCTATGCGGATAATCAGTCTTTTTTGGTGGAGTCGGTGTCGGCGCTGGGGACGATCAAGTCAATGGCAGTTGAGCCGCAGATGACGCGGCGCTGGGACAAGCAGATGGCGAGTTATGTGCAGACGGGTTTCCGCGTGACCAAGCTCGCTACCATCGGCCAGCAGGGGATTCAGCTCATTCAAAAGTCGGTAACGATCGCTACTTTGTATTTTGGCGCGAAGCTGGTGATTGAAGGCAAGATGACGGTGGGACAGTTGATTGCTTTTAATATGTTGGCCGGGCAGGTAGCGGCTCCGGTGATACGCCTCGCGCAGTTGTGGCAGGATTTTCAGCAGGTCGGGATTTCGGTGGCACGGCTTGGTGATATTTTGAATACGCCGACGGAAAATCCTTCTTCCCGCCTTAATTTGCCGGAGATTCGTGGCGATATTGCTTTTGACCATGTGCAGTTCCGCTATCGCCCGGATGGGCAGTTGGTATTGCCGGATTTGAGTGTGCAGTTCCGCGCCGGTGAGGTGATTGGTATTGTCGGCCGTTCCGGTTCGGGCAAGAGTACGCTGACCAAGCTGGTGCAGCGGCTGTATGTGCCAGAGCAGGGACGGGTGTTGATTGACGGCAATGATTTGGCGCTGGCTGATCCGGCTTGGTTACGACGGCAGGTGGGGGTGGTGTTGCAGGAGAATGTGCTGATGAACGCCAGCGTGCGCGACAATATCGCCCTTTCTGATCCGGGGATGCCGCTGGAGCGGGTGATTCAGGCGGCGCAACTGGCCGGGGCGCATGATTTTATTATGGAGCTGCGCGAGGGTTATGACACTATGGTCGGTGAACAAGGCGCAGGGCTTTCCGGCGGGCAGCGGCAGCGTATTGCCATCGCCCGCGCGCTGGTAACGAATCCGCGTATTTTGATTTTGGATGAAGCGACGAGTGCGCTGGATTATGAGTCGGAACGCGCCATCATGGCGAACATGGATGCCATCTGCCGCGACCGCACCGTGTTGATTATCGCGCACCGCCTTTCTACTGTGCGCCGCGCGCATCGCATCATTGCGATGGATAAGGGACGAATCATCGAGGAAGGCACGCATGAGGAGCTGCTCAAACGCGAGCAGGGGTATTACCGCTATTTGTACCAGTTGCAGAATGGGTGATACATATATATATGTATCCCGCGTGAAGAAGCACAACGATAAACGAAACAGGAGCGTCATAAATGGGCATCCGCAAAGAAGCATGGAGCGACCTGCTCAAGCGTTACCTCACCGTGTGGCGTAACGTCTGGGCGGTGCGCAAGGAATTAGAACCACCCAAGCGCGACCGCCACGAGCGTGATTTTCTCCCCGCGCATCTTGAACTCACCGAAACCCCTGTCTCGCCGCTGCCCCAATGGACGGCGCGGCTGATTATGCTCTTTGCCGTACTCGCTTTAGTTTGGGCGTGGTTTGGCCAGCTCGATATCGTCGCTGTCGCCCAAGGCAAAACCGAGCCGGGCGGACAGAGCAAAGTGGTTCAGCCGCTGGAGACGGCGGAAGTGAAGGTCATCCATGTGCGCGACGGGCAACACGTTGAGGCGGGCGAAACCCTGCTCGAACTGCGAGCGGTCGGTAGCGATGCCGATGTAACCCAATCAGAAAAAGCGTTGCACGCGGCGCAACTCGCCAAATGGCGCAATGAAGCACTGCTTGCCGCACTCGACCACAACCGCCCGCCGCAGATGAACAAAGCCGCCGCCTTACAGGCGGGCATTGATGAAGCCGATTTCTTGCAGGCGCAGCTATTGGTGAGCAACCAGTATCAGGCATGGGCAGCGCAAGACCAGCAAATCCGCGCCCGCATCCGCCAGCATGAAGCCGAGGCGCGTGTGGTCAATGCCGAAATTGACAAACTCGCCAACCTCGGCAGCATCGAAAGCAAGCGCACCAGCGATCTGGGCAAACTGGTCAAACAAAATTTCATCTCCAACCACGCCTACCTTGAGCAAAAAAGCAAGCTGATCGAAAACCAGAACGACCTCAAGAGCAAACGCAACCAGCGCGAACAAATCAAGGCGGCGATAGACGAGGCGAAAGACAGCCGCGCCGTCAATACCCAGACCATCCGCCGCGACACATTGGACGCCCTGCGCCAGGCGGACGAACAAAGCGCACAACTGCGCGCCCAGCTGGACAAGGTGCAACAGCGGCAACGGCTGATGCGTCTCGCTGCCCCGGTCAGCGGCACCGTACAACAACTGGCGACGCATACCATCGGCGGCGTGGTAACTGCGGCGCAGCCGCTCTTGGTCATCGTCCCCGACGACTACCAGCTGAACGTCAAAGCGCTCATCCTCAACAAAGACATCGGCTTCGTCCGCCAGGGACAAGAAGCCGTTATCAAAATCGAAGCCTTCCCCTACACCCGCTATGGCTACCTCACCGGCAAAGTACAAACCATCAGCTACGACGCTATCGAAAACGAACAACTCGGCCTTGTCTATGCCGCGACCGTCGCCCTTGACCACGACACGCTGAACATCGAAGGCCAGCCGGTGCGCCTCTCCGCCGGGATGAACGTTACCGCCGAAATCAAAACCGGCAAGCGCCGCGTGCTGGATTACCTGTTAAGCCCGCTGCAAACCAAAATCGACGAAAGCCTGCGCCAACGCTGACCATGCCCCGCATCATCCCCGCCCTGCTCATATATATAAGTATCACCGCCAGCGCCTTCGACCTGAACGAAGCCTGGCTTGCTGCGCGCTACCATTCCGCTGAATACGACGCCGCACGCCATGCCCGCGACGCCGCGCAAGAGCCGCAACACCAGGCGAAAGCGCGGCTGCTGCCGCAAGTAAGCGCCAACGCCAACTACACCAACCGCGCCCAGGATAGCTACGACAAATACCGCAGCCACGGCTGGAACGCGCAAATCAGCCAGCCGCTGTTTGATGGCCCGCGCTGGCGGCAGTACCAGGCCGAACAAATCACCGCCCGCCTGGGCGACAGCCAACTGGACAACACCGCAAGCGAACTGATGCTCGAAACCGGCAAAGCCTATCTCGACATCCTTACCGCGCAGGACAAACTCACCGCCGTTGCCGCCGAAAAAACCGCCTACCGCGCGCAAATCGCGCAGGCAAAAGGCCTGTTTGACTCCGGTGAAGCAACCATCATCGACACCTACGAAGCCCAGGCCGGACTCGATGCCGCCAACGCCAAAGAAATCCGCCTGCGCACCGAACTTGTCACCGCGCAAAACCGCCTCGCCAACCTCACCGGGCTCGCCCCTGACCACGCCGAAGCCATCGCCGACCGTCCCTTGCCCGACCTTGCCGAACGGGAAGACGAAAAAAGCTGGATAAACAAAGCCATCGCCAACAGCGCCGCCGTGCAGAGCCGCCGCCTGCAAGTGGAGAAAAGCGAAGCCGACCGCGCCACCGCGCAAAGCGAACACTGGCCACAACTGAGCCTTAACGTCGGCTACCAGGACAACCGCAACAAAATCGCGCAACATGGCGGCAACCCGAACAGCAACCGCAACCGCGGCGCTTACGTCGGCGTACAATTCACCATCCCCATCTACAGCGGCGGCGAAATCCGCAGCAAAGAAAAACAAAGCCAAGAAATCCTCGCGCAGCGCCAAGCAGAACTCGAAGCCGAGACCGAGCAAATCCGCCTGCAAGTGCGGCAGACCCTCGCCACCCTCCACGGCGAACGGGCGCAAATCGCCGCGCAACAACAACTGCTGCACACCAACACCGCCAAACTCGAATCCACCCGCCTGGGGCGGGAAGTTGGCGTGCGCAACACCATCGACGAAATCAAGGCAGAACAAGAAAAAGCCCAAGCCGAAGAACAACTGGCGGAAGCCAAATACCGCTACATCGCCGCCTGCCTGCAATTGCTGCACCTGACCGGCGAACTGACGCAGGACAGCGGACGCGCCTTTGCGGCACAACTGTTCGCGCCGAGTGCCACAAAACCGGCGGTCAAGCCGAAAACCCCGGCAGTGAAGCGGAAGAAAAAACGCTAAGGGCTGTTTATAATTCGCCCGTCGCCATCAAGGCGACTCCGCCTTCTTGCCACCTTCCCGCTCCACGCCCCATGCCCTACCAACGCGACACCCTCTACGACACTCCGCAAGCCGTGGTCGATTTTCGCTTCGACGAACGCACCGCTGCCGTCTTCCCCGACATGATTCACCGCTCCGTGCCGGGCTACGCCACACTGCTGCAACTCTTCGCTGTCATCGGCGCGGGCTGCGTCCCAGAGCACGGTCACGTTTACGACCTCGGCTGCGCCTTGGGCGGCGCCAGCATCGCCCTGCAACACCACATCCCGAAGAGCGCCACCATTGACGCCATCGACAACGCCCAGGCGATGACCGACCGCCTTGCCGCCTACGTCGCAGGCGCAGGCATCAATAACATCCGCGTCCGGCAAGCCGACATCACCACCCTCGACTACCGCCCGGCGGACCTCATCATCATGGCATTCACCCTGCAATTCATCCCGCCGGAAGCGCGCGACGCGCTGCTCCTCCGCCTGCGCCAAACCCTGCGCCCCGGCGGTGCGCTACTGCTTGCGGAAAAAACCCGCCCGGATGACGACCGCCTGCGCCAGTGGCACGAAGCCTTCAAGGCGGCGCAAGGCTACTCGCAAATGGCGATTGCGCAAAAACGCGAATCGCTGGAGCGCGTCATGCAAACCGACCGCGCCGCTACCCTCGAACACCGCCTGCAACAGGCCGGATTTACCCGCATCGAACCTTGCTTTCGCGCCCTGCAATTCTGCGGCTGGGTAGCGAGCGTCTGAAAACCGCCCGTAGGGTGGTGCTTGCCCCACTGAAGAAAACCACTAATGATGAGGGTGGGTCAAGACCCACCTACAACCATGAGTTTCGCGACCATGCCCCACCTCGCCCCCGCTCTTGCCCAATGGCAACACGCCCTCGCTCTGAAACCCGCGCTGGCCGCGCAGGATGATGCGGTGCGCGCCGCTCTTGCCCGCGCCACCCCGCACGGCCATTTTGCCGACTGGCTCGCTACCGTCGCCGCGCTGCCGTCGTCTGAAACCCAACAGATTGATCTGCAAAGCGCTGCCGTGAGCGCAAGCGGCGACACGTTGCCCAATCTCGAAGCGGGATTGCGCGCATTGCAACCCTGGCGCAAAGGGCCGTTTGACCTCTACGGCGTCCACATCGACAGCGAATGGCGCAGCGACCTCAAGTTCGCGCGGCTGCTCGCCGCCGGGGTGGATTTCACCGGTAAACACGTGCTCGATGTTGGCTGCGGCAACGGCTACTACAGCTACCGCGCGCTTGGTGCGGGGGCAAAAATGGCGCTCGGCCTCGACCCCTCCTGGCATTACTTCGCGCAATTCCTCGCGCTGGAACGGCTGCTCGGCAGGCAGCGCTGCGCGTATCTGCCGCTGACGCTGGACGACTGCGCGCCGACGGCCTTTGATCTCGCGCTGTCGATGGGCGTGCTGTACCACCGCCGCGAGCCGCTGCAACATCTGGCGCAATTGCACGACACCCTGCGCGACGGTGGTCGCCTCGTGCTGGAAACGCTGGTGGTGGACGGCGACGCGCAAACGGTGCTGATGCCGCCCGACCGCTATGCGGGAATGCGCAACGTCTGGTTCCTGCCGAGTATCGCCGCGTTGCACCGCTGGTTGGCGCGCCTCGGCTTTACCGTTGAACACAGCGGCGCGCCAGTCGCGACCACTGTCGCAGAGCAGCGCGCCACCGACTGGATTGACCGCTTTTCGCTGGCCGATTTCATGAATGCTGATTTCAGCGCGACGGTGGAAGGACTGCCGCCGCCACAGCGCGTCATCATCGTCGCGCGCAAGGGGCGATAGCTATCCGTTTACATACATCTTCCCCGCCTGGATGTATGTAAAAACCTTCCGCCAGTCCTCCGTTATAATCCCCGCATCTTCATCGTTTGAAAGGAGCTTTCCATGCACATTTCTCCAGGTGAGTACTGGCTTTATTTGCAGTACATGGCGCTGGCGGTGGCGATGGTGTTCGTCTTCGCCGCCGTGTATTTGCACTGCACCCCGCCCGCCGAGTTGCGTCTCATCCGCCGCGAGGGCAATGTCGCCTGCGCCTTGTCCTTTGGCGGCGCGCTCATTGGTTTTTGTCTGGCGCTTGCCGCCAGCATCCGCCTGAGTGTCAGCCCGCCCGATTTTGTCCTCTGGGGCGTCATCGCGGCGGTCATCCAGATTTTGGTCTATTTCGTCGCCACCCGTTTTGTCAAAGACGCGGGCGGCGAGCTCGCGCGCAACAATGTTGCCGTCGGCGCGTTTTTGGGCGCGGTGTCGGTGTCGATTGGCCTGCTCAATGCGGCCTGTTTGAGTTAGTGGAGGTTTGTTATGTTCGGTTTTTTGCGCAAGCAGTTTATTGATGTCATCGAGTGGCCGAATCCGGGCGAGGACACGCTGATGTGGCGATTCCCCGCCCAGGATCAGGAAATTCAGTCGGGCGCGACGCTGGTCGTGCGCGAGTCGCAGCAGGCGCTGTTTGTTGATGAGGGCAAGACGGCCGATATGTTCGGCGCGGGTACGCATTTGCTGACCACGCAGACGCTGCCGCTGCTCACCAACCTCAAGAATTGGGACAAATTCTTCGCCTCGCCGTTCAAATCCGATGTGTATTTTTTCAATTTGCGCCAGCAACTGGGGCGGCGTTGGGGGACGGCGCAACCCGTGACGGTGCGCGACAGCGAGTTTGGCGCGGTGCAACTGCGCGCTTTCGGGATGTACGACTACCGCATCAGCGACCCCGCCAAGTTGTTCAGCGAAGTGACGGGCGTCGCCGCCGACTACAGCCGCGAGCAGCTCGACGAGCCGCTGCGCAACGTGGTGATGACGCGGCTTGCCAGCGTCTTCGGCTCATCCGGCATCGCCTTCCTCGACATGGCAGCGAACCAGGTATTGCTGTCGCAGAAAATGGCGGAGCTGCTCGCCCCCGATTTCGCCCGCCTCGGTCTTGCGCTGGAGCGCTTCAGCGTCGAAAGCGTCACCCTGCCGGAGGCGATTCAGAAGGCGCTGGACGAACGCATCTCGATGGGCGTCGTCGGCGATTTGAACCGCTACACCCAGTATCAGGCGGCGTCCGCCATCCCGCTTGCCGCACAGAACGAGGGCGGACTGGCCGGGGTCGGCGCGGGCGTCGGCGTCGGCGCGGCGATTGGCCAGGCAATGGCGGGCGCGATGACACCCGGCGCCAACAATGCCGCCGCCGCACCTGCGGCAGGCAACGACCCGCAGACGCGTCTCACCCAACTGAAAGCCTTGCTCGACCAGGGGCTGATAACCGCCGCCGATTACGACCAGGCGAAGGCGGAAGTGCTGAAACAACTGATGGGCTGACCACATGGCCGCGCTCTTTCACACCGACTGCCCCAGTTGCGGCGCCCCGGTGCGGAGCATGAGCGCCAGCGCGGTGACGCTGGTGTGCAGCTACTGCCACAGCCTGCTCATCCGCGACGGCGACACCCTCACCGACAGCGGCGAAGACAGCGCGCTGCTCGAAGACTTCAGCCCGCTACAAATCGGCACGGGCGGCGTGTACCACAAACAGCCGTTTACCCTTGTTGGCCGCTTGCAGGCGCGCTACGACGCGGGTGTCTGGAACGAATGGTACCTGCTCTTTGCCGACGGCAGCGACGGCTGGCTGTCCGAATCGGGCGACCAGTACGTGCTGACCCGCCCGGTCGCGCCGGAGCCGCCGCCCGCCTTTGCCAGCCTGCGTGCGGGCAGCAGCCGCTACAACTTCCGCAACAAGGCCTTTCTCGCCGCCGACGTGCGTAACATCACCCTCGACCGCGCCGCCGCCGAAGGCGAATTGCCCTACCGCTTCAGCGGTACCCGGCAAAACCGCGTCGCCGATTTTCGCTACGGCGGCGAATTCCTCACCATCGATTACGCCGACGAGCCGCCGGAAGTGTTCGCCGGCGAAGGCGTGGCGCTTGCCGACCTCAAACTGCAAAACACCCGCAGCGACGCACAAATCCTTGAAACCGCAGGCAAACTGAAAGGCAGCCGCGCGAGCGGCAACTGCCCGCATTGCGGCAGCCCGGTACAGTGGCTAAGCGGCCTGACCGACACCATCCTCTGCCCGTCCTGCGGCAGCGACCTCGCCAGCGACGGCAAAGGGCTGGCATTGCGGCAAAAAAGCGCGCGCCGCGTCATCAGCGAAGACCACACCCTGCCGCTCGGCGCGGAAGCGACCATCCACGGCACGCATTACACCCTCATCGGCGTGGTGCGCAAAATAGAGGTCGGCGAAGGCAGCGGCTGGAGCGAATACCTGCTTTACGCGCCACAGCAAGGCTTCGCCTGGCTGACCGAAACCGATGACGGCGAATGGACATTCGCGCAAACGCTGAACGAATGGCCGCTGCTCGACCGCAACGGCGACCCGCTCGGCAAGGCAAAACTTTACGACTACCAAAGCCGGGTGGAGAGCGCGGCGGGCGCGTTCTACTGGCACATCCAGCCGGGCGACACCCTGCAACATCGCGACTATGGCCGCGAAGACGACAAACTCTGCGCCGAACAGGGCGCAAGCGAACTCAGCTGGAGCCGCAACCTCGCCGTCAGCACCGACCAGGTCGGGCAATGGTTCGGGCGGAAAATCGACGACGGCGCGGCGGCGGGCAAAGGCTCGGTCTTCGCCGTGATGGTCGTCATCTACGTCATCTTCAACATTCCCGCCTGGCTGACGATGGACAGCGACAGCTTCGGCATATCCCTCTTTATCACCCTCGCCGCCATCGTCGGCCTCACCCGCCTCGGCAAACGGGGCGACTGGCACGACGTCCTCAAAGACGACGATGATGACGACTGAACGGAGCCCCGGATGAAACGCAACACCTACTACACCATCGTCGCCAGCGTGCTGATTTTCTGCACCATCATCAACTACGGCATGAGCAACCTCGAAAGCACTGGTGGCACACGCAGCCACAGCGGCGGCTTCTTCGGCAGCGGCGGCGGTGGCTACAGCAGCGGCAGTTGGCATAAATAACGCCACCGCTTTACCCGTTATACATACACAATAGTCGCTACCCTTAATGTAAATGGCTTTACCCATGACCTACGCCCCCGGCAATCACGCCCTGCTTGACCTCTACGGCTGCGATGCCGCCCTGCTTGCCGATACGTCCGCGTTGCAGGCATTGCTCCAGCGCGCGGCCGACGCCGCAGGCGCAACCACGCTCGCCGCGCATTTTCATCATTTCGGCGACGGCATGGGCGTCACCGGCGTGCTGCTGCTCGCCGAGTCGCATCTCAGCATTCACACCTGGCCGGAGCATGGTTTTGCCGCGCTGGATGTGTTTTTGTGTGGCGACGGGCAACTGGAACGCGCCCGCGTCCTTCTCTGCAATGGCTTGCGCGCGGAACGCGCCGATTGGCGGGAATTTCCGCGTGGAATCAGCGTGCCAGGATAATTTTCTGCGATACAGTATTTTACGCAAATAACAGACATTCTCATTTGAAAGCCGAAAACCGTCGGCGTATGATGCGCTCCGGGATCCCGCCAACCCTTTCACACACATTTTGAGGTAAATCATGAAAAATCTGCTCTTTTCCCTGCTTTTTTGTGTCGCTTCGCCGCTGTTCGCGGCAGACGGCAAGCCGTTCACGGTGGTGACGACGTTCACCGTTATCGCCGATATGGCGCAGAATGTCGCCGGTGATGACGCCACGGTACTCTCCATCACCAAGCCCGGCGCGGAAATCCACGACTATGAGCCGACGCCGCAGGATTTGGTCAAGGCGCAGCAGGCCGATTTGGTGCTCTGGAACGGGCTGAATCTGGAGCGTTGGTTTGAGCGTTTCTTCGCCAATGTGAAGGATGTGCCGTCCGTGGTCGTTACCGAAGGCGTCGAGCCGATGTCCATTCATGGCGGCGAGTACGATGGCAAGCCGAATCCGCACGCGTGGATGTCGGTCAGTAATGCCAAGATTTATGTGAAGAATATTGAGGCGGCGCTCGCCAAGCATGACCCGGCGCACGCCGACAATTATCACAAGAACGCCGCCGCTTATCTCGCCAAGCTGGAAGCGATGGATGCGAAGTTGAAGGAGGAAGTGGCGAAAATCCCGCCGGAGCAGCGCTGGCTGGTTTCGAGCGAGGGCGCGTTCAGTTATCTCGCCCGCGATTTGGGTTTCAAGGAAGCCTATTTGTGGCCGATTAATGCCGAGCAGCAAGGCACGCCGCAGCAGGTCAGCGCGCTGATTGAGACGGTGCGCGCCAACAAGATTCCGGTCGTTTTCAGCGAAAGCACGATTTCCGACAAACCGGCGAAGCAGGTGGCGAAGGAGAGTGGCGCGAAATACGGCGGCGTGCTTTATGTGGATTCGCTTTCTGCCGCCGACGGCCCGGTGCCGACGTATCTGGATTTGCTCAAAGTCACGACCGACACGGTGATCAATGGCTTCCAGCACTGACGCGATTACGCTTGACGTTGCGCACGTCAGCGTCACTTATCCGAACGGCCATCAGGCTATCCGCGATGTCAGTTTTTCCCTGCAAGGGCGCACCGTTTGCGCTCTTGTCGGCGTGAACGGCTCCGGCAAATCGACGCTGTTCAACACTATCATGGGCATCATCCGCCCGCAGTCCGGCAGCGTCCGCGTCAATGGCCTGCCGGTGGCGCAGGCGATGCGGCAGAACGGCATTGCCTATGTGCCGCAAAGCGAGAATATCGACTGGCATTTCCCGATTTTGGTGAAAGATGTGGTGATGCTGGGGCGCTACGGCCACATGGGAATGCTGCGCCGTCCGCAGGCGCCCGATCGCGAGGCGGTTGCCGCCGCGATGGAACGCCTCGGCATCAGCGATTTGGCGGCGCGGCAAATCGGCGCGCTTTCCGGCGGGCAGAAAAAGCGGGTATTCCTCGCCCGCGCGCTGGCGCAGCAAAGCCGCATTATCCTGCTCGATGAACCGTTTACCGGGGTCGATGCGAAGACGGAATTTGCGGTGATGGAGCTGCTGAAAACCCTGCGCGACGAGGGCTATCTGATTCTGGTCTCTACCCACAACCTCGGCGCGGTGCCGCAGTATTGCAACGAAGTGGTGCTGATTAACCGCGAACTGATCGCCCACGGCGACATTCATGACATCTACACCGTTGATAATCTGGAGCGCGCCTTCGGCAGCGTGCTGAAAAACATCGGCCTCGGCGAAGTCGCGCCACAAGTGCGCATCGTCAGCGACGACGAACACCCCGCCGTTTTCGTCGGCGACAGGAGCAGCCAGCCATGACCGCCCTGCTCGAACCCCTGCAATATGGTTTCATGGTCAAGGCGCTGATTAGCGCGGCGGCGGTCGGCGGCGTCTGCGCGCTGCTCTCCGTCTATCTCATGCTCAAGGGCTGGTCGCTGATAGGAGACGCGCTCTCGCACGCGGTCGTCCCCGGCGTCGCGCTCGCCTACCTGTGGAAACTACCCTACGCCCTCGGCGCCTTCACCACCGGCATCCTCGCAGCTAGCGCGATGCTCGTGCTGAAACGCCTGCCGATGCTGCGGCAAGACGCCATCATTGGCCTCGTCTTCACCACCTTCTTTGCCGCCGGGCTGTTCATCATTTCCCGCTACCCGACCGGCATCAACCTGCAAGCGGTCATCTACGGCAACATCCTCGGCATCGACGACCGCGACCTCTGGCAAATGCTCGCCATCTGCGCCGTCTCGCTCGCCATCCTCGCCGCCAAATGGCGCGACCTGATGCTCTACTTTTTCGATGACATCCAGGCTGTTACCGCAGGACTGCCCGTCGCCCGCCTGCGCTGGACATTCTTCCTGCTGGTCAGCGCTGCCGTCGTCGCAGCATTACAAACCGTCGGCGCGATACTGGTCATCGCCCTGCTGATTACCCCCGGCGCGACCGCCTTCCTCCTCTGCCGCAGCTTCGGCAAAGTGCTGATTACCGCCTTTATCATCGGCGTCAGTACCGCCGTCATCGGCACCTACGCCAGCTACTTTCTCGACAGCATCACCGGCGCGGTCATCGTCGTCCTGCAAGGCGGCCTGTTCCTCGCCGTCTTCGCCGTCCGCCGCCTGCAACACCTCGCCCACCTGCGCCATGAATCCCGTCCTTGAAGCCCTGCAATACCCCTTCATGCAGCAAGCGCTCGCCATCGCCCTGCTGCTCGCCGTCACCTGCGCCCTGCTCTCCTGCTACATCGTCCACAAAGGCTGGGCGCTGATGGGCGACGCCATCTCGCACGCCGTCCTCCCCGGCATCGTCATCGCCGACAGCCTCGGCCTGCCGCTCATCCTCGGCGCCTTCGCCGCAGGCCTCACCTGCACCCTCGTCACCGGCTGGCTGGAAGCGCGCAGCACCCTGAAAAGCGACACCCTGCTCGGCATCACCTTCGCCACCCTCTTTGCCGCAGGCTTCCTCCTCTACCAAAAAAGCGGCACCGACCAGCACCTCACCCACATCCTCTTTGGCAACCTGCTCGGCATGACGCCCGGCCAGCGCTGGCAAGTCATCGCCATCTGCGCCGCCGTGCTCGCCGTGCTTGCCGTCAAATGGCGCGACTACCTGCTCTACACCTTCGACGAAGCCCAAGCCCGCCTCGCCGGGCTGAACGTCCCCGTGCTGCGCACCAGCCTGCTGGTCATGCTGACCCTGACCGCCATCGGCGCGATGCAGGCGGTCGGCGTCATCCTTGTCGTTGCCATGCTCATCGCCCCCGGCGTCAGCGCGCAGCTTGTGACCCGCCGCTTCCACCATACCCTCATTGTCGCGGTAATACTGTCGGTGGCGGCCACCTGCGGCGGCGTCCTCTTAAGCTACCATCTGGATGCCTCGACTGGCGCCAGCATCGTCCTCTGCCAGTCCGCCGGGTTCGTGTTGATGCTGGCGCTGCGGGCGGTGCTGCGCGGGCGGTAATGCCGCAAATGTGGCAAAGCTGCTTCCCGCCCGGCATAATGCCTGCCGTCGCAACCATGCGACAACATTTCACAACATGGAGCATGACATGAAAACACACACCCTCGGACTTGGTATTGCAACCCTCATCCTGGTCAGCGCTTGCGGCGGTGGCGGTGGCAGTGATTCGCCGAGCGACCCGAAAGCCCCGGACAACCAGGTGACGGGCGCTTATCGCGGCAAGGCATTTGTCGTTGCCAGTGGCAGCCAGCCCGGCAGCATCAATGAAGCAAAAAACGTCGGCAGTGATGCCCTTGCCGTACTCAATGCCAACGGCAAACAGGTCGCGCTGCAAATCCCCGGCGTCATCGCGGGCAGCCTGACCCAGATTAACGGCAACCTCAACTACAACGGCAAGAGCTACAAACTGTTCTATGCCAGCGGCACCAACTACAGAAACAGCAAATTCGGCTATATCAACGACGGCAACGAAGACTACATCTTCAGCCAGGGGCTGCCGACGGCGAATATGCCGAGCAGCGGCAGCGTGCGCTACGCCGGTATCGCCGTGCTGGGCAAAGGCGGTGCGGTTGGCCCGGCACCGGCCAATTTCACCGCCGATTTCGGCCAGAAAACCCTGAGCGCGGACATCACCCCGCTGCAAAACAGCCGCGTCGCCTTCAACCCGATCAAGTTCAACGCGACCATCAACGGCAACAGCTTCAGCACCGGCGATGGCGCCGTACAAAGTACCGGCTACTTCTATGGCGACAATGCACGCGAACTGGGCGGCGTGCTGCACGACAGCTCACAAAGCCTCGGTGGCAGTTTTGGTGCCATCCGCGCCGAGTGAGAGGCCTTACCGAAAACACCATGCAAAGGTTGCGTTCGCGCAGCCTTTTTTATGCGCGGAGAACGCATTGAACAGACTTTCATGGATTTTCACCGCCCGCCCCGCCATAATGCCGCCGTTGTCGCGCTGCGACGACATCCGCATTCCAATGGAGACATCACATGAAAAAACACGCACTTGGACTGACCATCGCCACCCTGCTGCTCACCGCTTGCGGCGGCAGCGACAGCAACGACAATCCTGCCGTTGATCCGGGCAAGCCGAATAACGGCGGCAACAATCCGCCGACCGCCCCCGGCAAAAACGACAACACCCCGTCTGCGCCGAACGATTCCGGCAAAAACAACGACGGCAGCAGCCAGCTCATCCCGCCGCCGGTTAATCAGGGTGGCCAGCAGAACAAGGACAAAGCCGTCGGGCAGTTCCAGGGCAAGGCATTCGTTGTACCGCTGGGCAAACAGCCGAACGGTCTCGCTGACGCGCAAAGCGTTGGCAGCGACAAGCTCAACGTACTCAACATCAACGGCAAACAACTACCGCTGGAAATCGCCAACATCCGCGCCGGCAATATGCTCCGAATGCAAAACAGCACCGTTGATGGCAAAAGCTACAAACTGTTCGTCGTCAGCGGCACCATCTACCAAAACCAAAAATTCGGCTACATCAACGACGGCAACGAAGACTACATCTTCAGCCAGGGCGCACCGACGGCGAATATGCCGACAGCGGGCGTTGCTAAATACAGCGGCGCCGCAGCCGTTGGTCGTGCCGCCGTCGCTGATACCGCGCTGGCCAACTTCAGCGCCAATTTCGGCGAAAAAACGCTCACCGGCAGCATTACCAAAAACGCCAACGGCCAGATTGACTTTAACCCGATCAACATCGCGGCGGACATCAACGGCAACAGCTTCAGCACCAAGAGCAACACCGCCGTCCGCAGTACCGGCAGCTTCTACGGCGACAACGCCCGCGAACTCGGCGGTATCTTCCAGGACAGCACGCAAACACTCTCCGGCAGCTTTGGCGCAGTGCGCACCAGCACCAGCAGCAACTAAAAGCTGCGTTTGCCACACCAAGGGTCGCCTCGCGACCCTTTTTTCATAACCGTAATCCATCGCGCCATAAAACTTTCATGTTGCAAGCGGGATAATGACGCCGTTGTCGCAGCGCAACGACATTGCCAACTTATCAGGAGACGTCCCGTGAAAAAACAAACCGTTGCATTCGCCATGATTACCGCGTTGTTACTCACCGCCTGTGGTGGTGATGACAAAGACAAAGACCGCCTGCCGTCCGACCCGGACCGCGACACCCACCGCCGCGATGACCGCGATTACGATGCCCGTCGCAGTTACCACGGCGACAGTTACGTCGTCGCCAACAGTCGCAACCGCACCGACAGCCGCGACCTGCAAACGCTGAACAGCAACAACCTCGATACCCTGAACGTTGACGGCAAACGCCTGCCGTCGCGCCAAATCGGCATCGTCACCAGCGGCGTGCCGCACATCAAGGCGCGTAACGGCACGACGGTTAACGGCGTCAGCTACAAAAACTTCCTCGTCAGTGGCCACGGCTACCGTAACAGCCGCTTCGGTTACATTACCCACGGCGGCACCGACTACGTCTTCAGCCAGGGCGCGTTTACCGAAAATATGCCGACCAGCGGCAGCGCCCGCTACGACGGTGAAGCCGTTGTCGGTCGCGACGGCACAGCCGAAGTCGCCAATGCCGATTTCAACGTCAATTTCGGCAACCGTACCGTCAGCGGACGCATCAGCGCCGACCGCGACAGCGACATCCGCTTCGATCCGGTTTACATCGACGCCCGCATTCGCGGCAACCAGTTCTACAGCGACGGCACCGTCAGCAGCAGCGGCCACTTCTACGGTAACAACGCGCGCGAACTGGGCGGCGTTTTCCACGACAGCCGCCAGCAACTGCGCGGCAGCTTCGGCGCCAAACGCGACGACTGAGTCCACCACGACCAAAAAAAGGGCTGCAAATGCAGCCCTTTTTCGTGCCTGCGCCAACAGTGCATAAAAAAACCGCCTTGCGGCGGTTTTCTCGTATCAGGCTTTGGCCTGGCGGTAAAGGTCGGCGACATACGGCCAGTTCACCACGTTCCACCACGCTTCCAGATAATCCGGGCGTTTGTTCTGGTAGTGGAGGTAGTAGGCGTGCTCCCAGACGTCGCAGCCGAGAATCGGCGTGCCCTGCACGGCGGCGGTGTCCATCAGCGGGTTGTCCTGGTTCGGGGTGCTGGTAATCGCCAGTTTGCCGTCCTTGCCGACAATCAGCCATGCCCAGCCGGAGCCGAACTGTTTGATGCCCGCGTCCTTGAAGGCGGTTTTGAAGGCGTCAAAGCTGCCAAAGGCGGCGTTGATGGCGTCCAGCAGCTCGCCTTGCGGCGCGCCGCCGCCGTTCGGGCTCATCACGTTCCAGTAGAGATTGTGGTTGTAGTAGCCGCCGCCGTTGTTGCGCACCGCTGCCGGGTGTTTGCTGATATTCGCGAAGATGGCTTCCAGCGTTTCATTGGCAAGCGGGCTGTCCTTGATGGCAGCGGTGAAGTTGTCGAAATAGGCCTTGTGGTGGCGGCCGTGGTGGATTTCCATCGTGGTTTTGTCGATGACCGGCTCCAGTGCGTCTGCGGGGTAGGGCAGGGGGGCGAAGGTGTAGTTTGTCATGGTGGGGTTCTCCGTGTTTGTGGGGCGGCTATTATTGGCGCGCGCACGCGGGTTTTCAAGTTTTTCTGTTTGTTTTTTGTTTGATGTTTTGTTTTTCTGTTTGGTCTATGCGCGAAATATGGTTTGGCGGTAATGGCGCAGTTCGTTGATGGAGTCCTGGATGTCGGCAAGTGCCTGATGTGTCGTGTTTTTGACGAAGGTGTGCTGCGGGTACCAGCGGCGCACCAGCTCTTTCAGGGTGGAGACGTCAAGGTTGCGGTAGTGAAAGTAGTCTTCCAGTTCGGGCATGAGGCGTGCCATGAAACGGCGGTCCTGACAGATGCTGTTGCCGCAGAGCGGGGATTTTTTCGCCGGGACGTACTGGCGGATGAAGGCGAGGGTCGCCGCTTCTGCCTCTCGGGTGCCGATGGCACTCGCGCGGCAGCGCTCCAGCAGGCCGCTTTTGCCGTGGTGCTGGCGGTTCCAGTCGTCGAGGTTGTCGAGGATTTCTGCGCTCTGGTGGATGGCAATCACCGGGCCTTCGGCGAGGAGGTTGAGCTGCGCGTCGGTGACGAGGGTGGCGATTTCGAGGATGTGGTCGGTTTGCGGGTCGAGGCCGGTCATTTCGAGGTCAATCCAGACGAGGTTGTCGGGGTGTTGCATGGTGGGGTTCCTTGGGTTGGGGGGTAGGTTGGGTTATGGGCTGTTTACAATTGAAAAATCTCCCTCCCCTGCAGGGCGAAGCCCGCAGCGGGGGAGGGCCGGGGAGGGGGTGAGCGATATTATTGATAAGCCGAAATTCCGATTTTTCAATTGATTGTTGCCATCACCCCCAATCGCTCTGTGAGAGAGGGATTGGGGGTAAGGGCTAGGCGCTGTTCACAATTGGCCATAACATGATGACTTCATTCGCAGGTTTGGTTAAGGACTGTTTACCATTCAGCCGTAAACACGCCCAAACCAATGTGGTTGCGTGGCGACGATTTTGTGAGCTACATCATTAGTTTGTAGGGTGTGTGCCGCAGGCACGCACGCGTTTGCCGATGTCAAATTCCCGCGTGCGTGTCGGCTACGCCGCCACACACCCTACGCACGGAACCCGCCCGCTGCGGGTTTCGCCCTGCGGAGGAGGGGGATTTTTCAATTGTAAACAGCCCTTAGGCGCTGTTCACAATTGGCCATAACATGATGATTTCATTAGCAGGTTTGGTTAAAGCCTGTTTACCATTCAGCCGTAAACACGCCCAATCCAATGCGGTTGCGTGGCGACGATTTTGTGAGCTACATCATTAGATTGTAGGGTGTGTGCCGCAGGCACGCACGCGTTTGCCGATGTCAAATTCCCGCGTGCGTGTCGGCTACGCCGCCACACACCCTACGCACGTTCTGCGCGCATACCGACCCGCTCGGCATTGGTTTTGCCGTGCTGGCGCAATTGTTGGTATGACGCATAGCTCATCAGGATGTAGGTGGCTTCGTTCTGGCCGGTAATCAGGACAGGTTCGCGGTCTGCCAGTTGTTTGGCTTTGGCGAGGTTTTTCTGGAGGTCATGGCTGCTGATGGTGTTCATGTGGGTTGCTCCTGCGGGTGTCGGGTTTGTGTTGTTGTGCCGATGGCGGCTATGGCTATGAAACAGCGAGGTATGTGGGAAAACCCCACCCCAGCCCTCCCCCACAGGGGGAGGGGGCGGTTCGGCGGGATTTTCCCGGCTTGCAGTTGTTGTTTCCGCTTTCGTAGGTCGGGCATTTATGCCCGACGTTTTCACGATTTATTTCGTACTGTCCGTTGTTACAGGGATGATAATGCGTTTAGGCCGATAATTATGAATATTATTAAAAGGACGATTATGATGATTCCAATTGGAGATATTTCGCCACCCTTGTTAAAAATAACATAGCCGCAATTGGGGCAAAGATGTTGGCTTATTGCATATCGTCCTTGAGGAAAGAAAAAAGGTGATGCTTTATGGACAGAGGGGATTACTTTGTTATGGCAATTGGGGCATTCCACCGTATTCATATTGGGGAGGGAAGTTTCTGCCACTTTGTATTTTTGTTCCTGTTTTTCTTGTGCCAGTTCGGCATCGAGAAATTCGCCGCAATAGCGGCATTTTTTTGCTTCCGCGAGGATTTCTTCGGCGCAGTAGGGGCATTTCTTGTATTCCGGCATGGTGGACTCCTTTTGTTATGTTGGTTGGAGTGGTGCAGCGGTTGGATGGTCGCCGGGTTGTGCTGCGGGCAACCGGGACGGGGTGATGGTCGTAGGGCGGTTAGCACGCAGTGCGTAACCGCCCGTTTTGATGTTGGCGGGCGGTTACGCTCGTTCCTCGCTAACCGCCCCTACTTTTTCGGGTTTTGTAGTTGCTGTTTCCAGCGGTAGATGAGTTCGTGGGCGGCGCGCGGGGTGAGTTCGTCCGGGTTGGTGAGTTTGATTTCTTCGGCGAGCGCTTGCAGTTTGGGGTCGGGGGCGGCGGGTTGTGGCGCGGGTGGCTCCAGCGGCAGCAGTTCGTTTTGTTTGAGGCGCGGGCTGCCGTGGTCGCGCCGGGTTTCGAGTTGGCGCAGTTTGGCGGTGGCGGCGTGGATGGTGTCCAGCGGCACGCCCGCAAGCCGCGCCACTTGCAGGCCGTAGCTTTTGCTCGCCGCGCCTTCTTCGACGTGGTGCATGAAGATGATGTTGTCGTGGTGCTCTACCGCCGCGAGATGAACGTTTTTGATGTTTTTGTGGGTCTCGGCGAGTTCGGTCAGCTCGAAGTAGTGGGTGGCAAACAGGGTCAGCGCGTGGTTTTGGCTGGCGAGGCGTTCGGCGGCCGCCCAGGCGAGCGACAGGCCGTCGTAGGTGCCGGTGCCGCGTCCGACTTCGTCCATGATGACCAGGCTGTGCGCATCGGCGTTGTTGAGGATGTTCGCAGTTTCGGTCATTTCCACCATGAAGGTGGAACGGCCACCGGCGAGGTCGTCGCTGGCGCCGATGCGGGTGTAGATGCGGTGCAGGTCGCCGATGCGCGCGCTTTTTGCCGGGACGTAGCTGCCCGCGCAGGCGAGGATGAGGATGAGTGCTGCCTGGCGCATATAGGTGCTTTTGCCGCCCATGTTGGGGCCGGTGATGATGTGCAGTTGGCGGCGTTTGTTGAGTTCAAGGTCGTTGGCGATGAAGGGCTCGTCCAGGTGTTGTTCGACCACGGGGTGGCGGCCTTGTTCGATGTGCAGCAGGGGTTCGGCGTGTAGGGTCGGGCGCTGGTAGTGGTTTTTGTCGGCAAGGTGGGCGTAGGCGGCGAGGGTATCGGTTTCTGCCAGCGCGCGGGCGCAGCGGTAGAGGGCGTCGCGGTGCTGGTCAAGCGCGGCAAGGAGGGCGTCGTAGTGTTGTTTTTCGAGTGCCAAAGCCTGGTCGCGCGCGTTCAGTACTTGGTCTTCGAGGGTTTTGAGTTCGTCGGTGATGTAGCGTTCGCTGTTTTTCAGGGTTTGCCGGCGTATCCAGTGCGCAGGCGCTTGTTCGCTTTGGCTGCGCGGGATTTCGATGTAGTAGCCGTGGATGTTGTTGTAGCCCATTTTGAGGTTGTTGAGGCCGCTTTTTTGTTTTTCGGCGGTCTCCAGCTCGGCGAGGATGCTGTGGCTGTCGTGCGCAAGTTGGTTGAGGCGGTCGAGTTCGGCGTCGTAGCCGGGGGCGATGATACCGCCGTCTTTGGTGGTGAGCGGCGGGCTTTCGACCAGCGCGCGCGTCAGGTGTTCGGCGACGGGGGCAAGGGCGAGTAATGCCGGGTGATGCGCGGCGAGCAGGGCGGATTTTTGTGCGGCGGCGGCAAGCAGCGCGGCGATGTCGGGGCAGCGGTTCAGGGTGTCGCGCAGTTGCGCCAGTTCGCGCGGGCGGGCGCTGCCGAGGGCGATGCGGGTGGTGATGCGCTCGATGTCGGCGCTGTGGCGCAGTGATTCGCGCAGGGCGTCGCGCTCATTGCTGGCAAGCAGGGCGGCGACGGCGTCGTGGCGGGTGGCAATCGCGTCGTGGTCGCGCAGCGGGCGGTTTATCCAGCGTTTGAGGTTGCGGCTGCCCGCCGGGGTTTGGCAGTGGTTGATGCTGCCGATGAGGCTGCGTTTGGCGTCGCCGCCGAGGGTGTATTCGAGTTCGAGGTTGCGGCGGCTGGCGGCGTCGATGGTGAGGCTGTCGTCGCGGTTTTCGCGCTGCGGCGGCGCAAGCGGCGGCAGGGTTTGTTTGTGGGTGTCGTAGAGGTATTGCAAGAGGCAGCCGGCGGGGCGGATGGCGGGGTCGTCGTCGGCGATGCCGTAGCCGTTCAGGGTTTTCGTCTGGTAGTGCTGGAGGAGGAGGTTCAGGGCGCTGTCGGCGTCGAAGTACCAGTCGGGCTGGCGGCGCGGGCGTTTGTTGCTACCGAGGTCGGGCAGGCGGGCGCTGTCCGGGATGAGGATTTCCGCCGGGCGCAGGCGCTCGATTTCGCTTTTGAGCGCGTCCAGGGTCAGGGTTTCGCTGAGGTGGTAGCGCGCGCTGCTGATGTCCGCCCAGGCGAGGTGGTAGTGCTCACCAGTTGGCGCGAGGCAGAGGAGGATGTTGTCGCTCGCTTCATCGAGCAAGGCTTCGTCGGTGAGGGTGCCGGGGGTGATGATGCGGGTGACGGCGCGCTCAACCGGGCCTTTGGCGAGCGCCGGGTCGCCGATTTGTTCGCAGATGACGGCGGTTTGTCCTTGTTTGACGAGTTTGGCGATGTAGTTGTCGATGGCGTGTACGGGTACGCCCGCCATCGGGATAGGTTTGCCCGCGCTTTGGCCGCGCGTGGTAACGCTGATGCCGAGCAGTTCGCCGCCGCGCCGCGCGTCGTCAAAGAAGAGTTCGTAGAAGTCGCCCATGCGGTAGAAGACGAGGGTGTCCGGGTAGTCTTTTTTGATGCCGAGGTATTGTTGCATCATCGGGGTGTGCGCGGCGTGGTTCATGGTGTGTCGGGGCGATGGGGTAGGGCGGGAAGTGTAGCGGATTTGGCGGGTTCACGGCCAGGGAAAGGCGGCGAGGAAGAGTTCGGCGATGTGCAGCGGTTCGCCGTGAACCAGCAGCGTGGTTTTGCGTGCGTAAAGGCCTGTCGCCGGGTCGTGCCGCCAGTGTAGGCTGACGCGCTGCGGGTGTTGTGTGTAGAGCCAGTCGCCGATGGGGCGCGCGCCTGCGGTTTGTAGCGGGCGGGCGACGTGGCTGTCGCGCGGGATGCGGGTTTCGGCGTACAGCCAGCGGCTGCGGTTCACGGCAAGCCAGACGTCGCGCTGCCAGGCGGGCGGGTCGTCGTCGTTCCAGCTTTCTTTTTCGATGTGGACGGTGAGGGTGCCGTGCTGGCGCAGGCGGGCGGTGAGTGAGCCGCGGTGCAGCAGCCAGTCGCGCACGGCGGGCGGTGGCAAGGCGCTTTCGGGGCGCCAGTCGGGAGCGGCAAGGATGGCGTGGCAGGTGGCGGGGGTCATGGTGCGGGCGGGGTGTCGCTGCGCGGGCGCAGGTAGGTGGCGAAGCGCGGCGTGCCTTTGCGGGTAAAGCCGCGGTAGCGGTAGGTGATGGTGCTGCCGATGGCGGGCGGGTGGGCGCGTTCGGCGTTGGTAAAGCCGGAGCCGATGCGGAAGCGGCCATGTTCGTTTTCGCAGGTGATGGCGCCGAGGCGGCCCGCGTGTTTGTCTTTGCCGGGGTGGTGGGCGACGACGGTGCATTCGGCGTCCGGCGCGCTTTTGACTTTGAGCAGGTACGGGCTGCGGCCGCCGTGGTAGGGCCGGTTCGGCTCGCGCAGCATCAGTCCTTCGCCGCCCTGTTGTTCGATGGTTTTCAGCGTGCTGGTGATGTGTTCGCGGTTTTTGACCGGGGTTTGCGCGATGAGGCGGATGCGCGCCTGCGGGTGTTCGCGCAGCCAGGTTTCAAGGGTGGCGAGGCGCTGGTACAGGTCGCCCGTGGCTTGCGGGACGTCGAAGACGTGCAGGTTGATGCCGCGCCAGTCGCCGTCCACGGCGCGCACGGCGGCGGAGGTGGCTTCAAACTGGCCGCGGCCGCGATAGAGTTCGCCGTCCAGCGGCCACGGCGGGTAGTCGGCGAGGAATCCGGCGGGCGGGCGGAAGGGGTAGCCGGCACGGCTGAGGAGTTGCTGGCCGTCCCAGTAAGCGCGCACGCCGTCGAGTTTTTCGCTCATTGCCCAGCCGCGGACGTCCTGCCCCTGCCAGTTTTCGGCAAGGATGAGGTCGGGTGCGGCGAGGGCAGGGTGGAGAAGGAGGAGCGCGAGGAGGAGGGGGAGGGCGGCGGTTTTCATGTGGTGGGTTGGTGGCGGGGGTGTTGCGGGGTACCGGGGATGATGAGTTGCGGCACGACGACGGTCCATTTTTCGATTTTGTCGGGATAGCGGTAAAGGTATTGTTCGCTTTCTTCGGTTTTGTAGCGAACCACCAGTTCTGCCACGACGGCCTGTAATTCGCCTGGTGGCATGGTTTTTTTGGCGCTTTTTGAGGTGCGCGCCACGACGATGTCGTTATGGAGAAATTCCAGGATGCCATGATTGTCGCGGACTTGTAATGGCATTCCTACGTCAAGGCAGGCAATTGTCCGTAATTTTTCGTGGATATTTTTTAGTTGTGGTGTATTTTGACTATTCTTTTTTATATATTCATCCCATGCGGAAAAACCAAGATCTATTTCTTCCAGAGTCAAAGTTCTGTATTCGGTGTGCAGGGTTATGTCTTCGGCAAAGTGTTGTTCTGTTTTGTCTGTGTTTTCTTCGGGCAAGGCGGCAATGTAAGGATGCTGCGGGCAGGCCTGTATCAGGGTGAGTGTTTCTATGGCGCGGGTCATGCCGGCGTAGTAGAGGCGGCATTCTTCCGCGTTGTTTGTCCAGCCGCTGTCCGGCAGGAAGACGTGTTTGAATTCAAGGCCTTTGGCGGAATGGATGGTGCCGAGGTATATGCCGCTGCTGCGCAGTTTTTTGAGCTCGATCAGGTAGTCATCCAGCCATTTTTTCAGGTAATCGGGTTGGTACTGTGCCGGGCTGTTATCTTCTGTTGTGTCATGGCTCAGGTATTCGCCGTGTTCATCGCAGAAATCCTGAAACAGGGTATTGAGGTATTCGCGCCAGCGGGAATCTGTTTGTTGTTGTTCCAGCAGTGTTTTGATGTCCCGTGCGGCAAGTGGTTCTTTGCAGGCGATAATGGCTTCTTTCAGCCGTACGATTTGTCGCAGTTTGTGCAGGGCGGTTTGGCTGTTTTTGTAGCAACTGACGGAATAGGGGATTTTTTGGTTCTCGCATAATGTCTGCAAGGTTTTTAGCTGATCATTGTTTCGTACCAGTATGGCAATATTCTTCCATTCGATGGCAGGGTCTTTTTCCCGCAGGCGCTGGATTTCTGCCCAGATGGCTTGTGTTTGCCGGTTATGGTTGCTGCCATCGGGCAGGCGGATGATGCGCACTTTGCCTTGCCGTTCCGGGTCTTTTTCGCGCCAGTCGCCGCCGGGCGGGTCGTCCCGGCGTTCGTCGTTGATGGTGATGGGCTGGTTTTGTTTCAGGCGGTCGGGGAGGGTGGCGATGACGGCGTTGGCGGCGGCGATGATGTGCGCGCTGCTGCGGTAGTTTTGGGTGAGGTAGTCGGGGCGAGCGACGTGATAGTCGTTGCAGAAGCGCTCGATCCAGGTATTGCTGCTGCTGCCGTTCCAGCTGTAGATGTTTTGGTCGTCGTCGCCAACGGCAAGCAGGGTGAGTTTGTCGTTGTCGTCCTGGCGGCTGCGCCCGGCGAGGGCGCTGACGAGGTTGTAGTGGGTTTCGCTGATGTCCTGGTATTCGTCCACGAGGATGTGGCGGAAACCGGCGAGGAGTTTGTCGCGGGTGTCGTCCATGCCGGTTTCGGTGTCGTTGTCGCTGTTGTTGAGCATTGCGGTCGCTTCTTCGCACCATTGTTGGAATTGCGCTTTGGGCACGTCTTCTTTGCCGGTGATGCGGACGCCGAGCAGGCGCATCGCCATGCCGTCGTAGGTGAGGACAGTGATGGCGGCGGCGATGCCACCGATGAGGTCGTACAGTCTTTTTTTGATTTCGCGCGCGGCGTGGCGGTTGTAGGCGAGGACGATGATGCCCGCCGGGTCGCTGTGTCGCGCTCGCACCAGCCAGGCGACGCGATGGACGATGACACGGGTTTTGCCGGAGCCGGGGCCGGCGAGGATGAGGTGGTTGTGGTCGCTTTTGTCGGTGACGATGGCGTGCTGGACGGGGTTGAGTGCGCCGGTGATTTTTTTCAGGGTGGCGGGGGAGATGTCTTCTTTGAGTTCGGCTTCCCGCCCTTTGAACCATTTGTTGTAGAAGTCGCTTTCTTTGTCGTGGAAGTAGTCTTTGACGAGTTCGAGGCCGAGGGTGATTTTTTCGAGTGCTTTGACCGCGTATTCGCGCATGGCGTGGATTTGCAGGCGTTTGCTGATGTAGTAGCGCGCCAGCTGGGTAAAGTCGTTTTTGAGGTAATCCTTGTGCAGGTTGGTTTCGTTGAGGTGGATGGTCATCGCGTGGCGCAGGATGGTCATGCCGTGGTTCAAGCGGATGACGTCCTGTTTGTGCAGGTAGAGTAATGCCTGGTTGAGTAGTGCTTCGCGTTTTTCGGCAGGGATGGCGGCGGTGTTTTGGTTTTTGTTGAATTGTTCGAGGAGTTCGCCGTAGCTGGTTTCGGCCAGGGCGTCTTTGCTGCGCACTTTCCCGGCTTTCTGGATCAGGTATGGCACGATGTGGGTGCAGAGGGTGCACCGCAGTTCGCTGCGGGTGATGAGGTCGTCCCAGTCGTCTTTCGGGTTTTTGAAGCGCAGTTGTAGCAGGTCGTTGCCCATGTCGCGCAGGTCGAGGCTGCCGCCGGAGTGGTTGATGGCGTCTTTGTCCGCAGCGAGGCTGAACAGCAGTTTTTTCAGGTCGGCCGGGACGGGGGCGTCGGTTTTCCCTGTTTTGTTGTGTTCGTGGTCATCGCCGTCCAGGGTGTCTTTGAGTTGTTGGCATAGTGGCGACAGCGGCAGCCGTTGCCATTCGCCGAGGGCGGCGTCCGGGACGAGTTCTTGCAGTTTTTGCCAGAGTGCCTGTTCGCGCCGCAGCAGGCGTTCGAGGCGCACGCCGGCGTGGTCGCTGATGCCGACGCGCAGGATGACGGTGATGCGGGTGTCGTTGGTGAGGATGTCCAGTGCTTCAAGCGCCTTGAGGATGCCGTGGATTTCGGTGTAGGTGGCGCCGGTTTGTTTGATGAGTTCGTCGGTGCCAAGGGGTTTGTCGTCTTCGGCGCGATAGACGATTTCGGCGACGGTGCTGTAGAGGTCCTGTTTGCGCTGTGACAGGCCGCTGTCGTGCCGGATTTTGGCGAGTGCCTGTTCCAGCGTCAGTTTGCCGGAGCGCGAGGGGTAGATGCGGGTCTGGTTTTCGCTGCGCGCCAGCAGTTCGGCGCGCTCCAGCCAGGCGAGTGCGGTTTTGGTTTTGGTGTCCGCCGCGCGGTCGTCGTCATCGAAGCTCATGTAGCCGCTGCTGCCGCGCAGGAGTTCGCCGCTGGTGACGATGAGGTTGTGTCCGTCGCGGTGGCTGTTGTCCATGTTGCGCAGTTTTTTCCAGATGTGTTGCAGGTCGCGCCGCTCCAGCTGGTTGTGTTTGTTGAGGGTGAACTGGGTGTCAATGTCGTGCGGGTCGTAGAGGAGGATGCAGTGGGCGTGCTGCTGGTCGCGTCCGGCGCGTCCCGCCTCTTGCTGGTAGTTTTCGAGTGAGCCGGGGATTTCGGCGTGGATGACCGCGCGCACGTCTTTTTTGTCCACGCCCATGCCGAAGGCGTTGGTGGCGACGATGACGCGCAGCTCGCCGTCGATAAAGCGCTGCTGGATGTCGGCTTTTTCGTTGGCGCCCAGTCCGGCGTGGTAGTGCGCGCACGCCCAGTTTTGTTGTTTGAGGTATTCGCTGATGGTTTCGGCGCTTTTGCGGCGGGCGACGAAGACGACGGCGCCGCCGTCCTGGTGGCCGAGTTCGCGTTGCAGCAATTCGTGGATGCGGTGTTTTTTTTCGCCGTGGGCGGTTTGCAGGACTTCGTAGGCGAGGTTGTCGCGTTCGTGACCGCCGAGAAATTCGTGGAAGGTGATGCCGAGGGTCTCGGCGAAGTGGGTGCGGATTTCGTCCAGTACGTCCGGTTTGGCAGTGGCGGTGAAGCAGCTGATGGCGGGCAGGTTGCCGCTGTGGTGTTCTTTGATGTATTTGGCGGCGTAGCGGTAGTCGGGGCGGAAGTCGTGTCCCCATTTGGAGAGGCAGTGTGCTTCGTCGAAGACGAATCCGTTGATTTGCCGCTGTTTGATGGCGGTGAGGAAGCTGGTGTTGCGGAATTGTTCCGGGGCAACGAAGAGGATGCCGATGTCGCCCAGGGCGACACGGTCGAGGATGTCGGCGCGTTCGGTGATGCTGCGCATACCGTTCAGGGTATCGACGCCGCTGATGCCGTGGTCTTGCAGGTTTGTGACCTGGTCCATCATCAGCGATTGCAGCGGGCAGATGACGATGGTGAGGCCGCCGTTGCGGTGGTAGCGGTTGAGGGCGGGCAGCTGGAAGCAGATGGATTTGCCGCCGCCGGTCGCGAGGACGGTCAGCACGTTTTCGCCCGCCATGCCCGCGCGGACGATGGCTTCTTGTCCGCCTTCGATGTGTTCGATGGCGCGGAAGCGGTCGAAGCCAAAGTAGCGTTTGAGCTGGTGGCGCGGGTTGTGGGTGGTTTGGCAGTAGTGGCAGGCGGGGTCGCCGCAGTCGTGGTTGCGTAATGCGTCAATGTATTGGGCGCTCGCGGGAAATTGCTGCCGCACCCACGGCGCAAGGACGGAGTTGCCGCCGGAGACTTTCAGCCAGGAGAAGGTGTAGGCGAGCGGGATGTGGGTGCTGTTGTCCGGCAGGGTTTGTTGGAGCAGGGCGGTGAGCTGCATCTGGCAGACGCGCAGGCCGTCTTCGTCTTGCAGCAGGCGGGTAATGGCATCGGGCAGGTCGGCAGGCGGCAGGGCGTGCGCTTTGGCGAGTTGCAGGGTGCCGTTTTCGTGGTACGGCAGGGTGCCGAAGAGTTGGCGGTAGAGGGCAAAGGTTTCGGGGGCTTCTTGTCGCAGTTTGCTGAAGGCGGCGCTTTGGTCGTGAAAGAGCCTCAGGCAGGCTTCGCAGTCTGCCAGTGGTGAGTTTTTGCCCGTGCGGACGATTTTGTAGTCCTTGAGCAGGCGGTGATAGGGGTTTTGCGGGAATGCCAGCGGCGAGAGGCGCAGGGTGTCAATGACGGGCAGGTCATGCAGCGGCGAGGCGGGCGCGTATTGGTGCAACACGGGCAGGTCGTGCGCGAGGATGTTGTGCCCCATCAGGTATTGCGCGCCCGCGGCGAGGGCTTCCAGCGCGGCGATGGCGGTGGTGCGGGCGGTGTCGTCGTGCAGGATGGGGCTTTCGTAACGCGCGCCGTTGTCGCTGCGCAGCGCGCCGATTTGCAGCAGTGCGCCGCTGTCGCGGTCGGTTTCGAGATCGAAGATGAGGATGGCGGGGGACGTCGTGTCGTGCATGGTTCAGATTTTTTCCAGTTTGGCATAGGCCAGTACCAGCCATTTTTCGCCCGCGTCGCGGAAGTTGATGAGGGCGCGCAGGTGTTCGCCGTTGCCTTCGAGTGCCATCACGCAGCCTTCGCCGAATTTGCGGTGGCGGACGCTGTCGCCGAGGTTGTAGGGCAGGGCAGGGCTGTTAGCGCTGACGGCGGGGGTTTTGTGCCGCATTTTGTTGATGCCGTTATAGACCATCGGCCGCACAGCTTCGGTGAGCTCTTCCGGGATTTCGTGGATGAAGCGCGAGGGTTGCGGGTAGTTTTCTTGTCCCTGGAAGCGGCGGCGTTCGGCGAAGCAGAGGGTGAGTTCGCGTTCGGCACGGGTCATGCCGACGTAGGCGAGGCGCCGCTCTTCTTCGAGTTTGTCCGGGCTTTCGATAGCGCGTTGCGTCGGGAACAGGCCTTCTTCCATGCCGACGATATAGACGTTCGGAAATTCCAGGCCTTTGGCGCTGTGCAGGGTCATGAGCTGGATGCTGTCGCTACCTTCTTCGGCCTGGCCGTCGCCCGCGTCCAAGGCGGCATCGGCGAGGAAGTCCATGATGCGGTCGCTCGCCGGATCGGTGCTGAGGTCGATGTAGCTGCCGGCGTTGATGAGTTCGTCCAGGTTTTCGCGCCGCGCTTCGGCCTGTTCGCTGCCTTCTGTTTCGAGGGCGGCGTAGAGCCCCGTGTCGTGGACGACGGTTTCCAGCGCTTTTTTCAGCGAGGGTTCGGTGGCGAGTTTGGCGGCGATTTGTTCGATGAGCAGGGTAAATTCGCGCAGGGCGTTGCGCGCGCGGACGCTGAAGTGACGGGCGATTTGTGCGTCGTCGGTGAGGACGTGCCACAGCGGCACGCCCGCCTGTTGCGCGAGTTGGCGCAGGTCGGTCAGGGTTTTTTGGCCGATGCCGCGCGGCGGGGTGTTGATGATGCGCTCCACCGCGCCGTCGTCGTCGCGGTAGCGGACGAGGCGGAGGTAGGCGAGCGCGTCCTTGATTTCGGCGCGTTCAAAGAAGCGCAGGCCGCCATAGACGCGGTAGGGCAGGCGGTGTTGCAGCAGCATTTCTTCAAAGACGCGCGACTGGGCGTTGGAACGGTAGAGGATGGCGCTTTCGCTGTAGCGGCCACCGTCCGCGTGCCAGCGCTGGATTTGTTCGCAGATGTAGCGCGCTTCGTCCATTTCGTTGATGGCGGGGTAGATGCGCACCGCCGCGCCGCGGGCGCCGTCGCTCCACAGGGTTTTGCCGAGGCGGTTCTGGTTTTGCGCGATGACGGCGTTGGCGGCGTCAAGGATGGTTTGCGTCGAGCGGTAGTTTTGTTCGAGGCGGATGGTGGCGAGCGCCGGGAAGTCGCGTTCGAGTTGCAGGATGTTTTCCACGCGCGCGCCGCGCCAGCCGTAGATGGACTGGTCATCGTCACCAACAACGAACAGTTGCGCCCCGCCCGCGCAAAGCTGCTGCACCAGGCGGTATTGCAGCGCGTTGGTGTCCTGAAATTCGTCCACCAGCACGCTGTGGAAGCGCTGCTGGTAGTGTTGCAGCACGTCGGGGTGGTGGGTGAAGAGTTCGACGGTGAGCAGGAGCAGTTCAGCGAAGTCCATCGTGCCCTGCTGGCGGCAGAGTTTTTCGTAGTCGTGGTAGAACTCGCGCACGGCAAGCTCGCCCGGATGCGGCGTCGGCGGCACGGCTTCGGCGCGCAGGCCTTCTTCTTTGTAAGCATTGATTTGCCAGACCATGTTTTTCGGCTTCATCACCGCTTCGTCCCACTGCCGCGCGCGCATCATCCGCTTCACCAGCCGCAGCTGGTCGTCGCTGTCCATGATGATGAACTGCTCCGGCCACTGCATCAGCGGCGCGTGGCGGCGCAGGATGCGGTGGCAGATGCCGTGAAAGGTACCCATCCACAATTGCCCCATTGGCCGCTGCAACGCCGCTTCCAGCCGTTGCCGCATTTCGCGCGCCGCCTTGTTGGTGAAGGTCAGCGCGAGCAGGCCGTAGGGCGAGACGCCATCGACCGCCATCAGCCATTGCATCCGCTGCACCAGCACGCGCGTCTTGCCGCTGCCCGCCCCGGCAATCACCCGCAAGGCGCGCGCCGGATGGGTGACGGCTTCGCGCTGGCGTTCATTTAATCCCGCAAGGATTTCGCTGACATCCACAATGGTTCTCCGCTCATAAAAAAGGCGCGCATTATAACGCGGCGGTAATTTTGCCGCGCCGCTGTGGTAATGTTGCAACCCGATTGTCGCAATAGAACAACAATTCGCGCGCGCCATAAATTTATTCCGCGATTTGCTTGACAGTAATACATGGCGTCGGCATAATCGCGCGCCTCAAATTCCCGTGGCTACGTAGCTCAGTTGGTTAGAGCACATCACTCATAATGATGGGGTCCCCTGTTCGAGTCAGGGCGTAGCCACCACTATTTCTTTCTCTCCGTCATCAAAGATTTCCGCATTTCGCGTCGCGAAATATTGCATAAAGATTGCAATTCCGTTATATTTCGCACTTCAAACACGAAACCACGGACATTTTATGTTTTTCAAAAAACCTGAATCCGAACGGGCGGTCACGTTTGCCGATTTTGAACATGGCGTTGATTGCCCCTGCTGCACCCGCAACTCCCGTCGCACCTTCATCAAAACCGCTGCGATTGTGACTGCGGGTCTTTTGGCGCCTGTGGACTGGGCGCGCGCCGCCACCCGCCGCGAGCGCATGATCAAAATGTTCAATCCGCACACCGGTGAAAGCATCCGCGCGGTGTTCTGGACACCGGAATACGGCTACATCCAGCCGGCCATGGACGAAATCAGCAACTTCTTCCGCGACTTCCGCCAAAACCAAATCGTCACCGTTGATATCGACCTGCTCAACATCCTGCACTATATGCAAAGCAACGTCGGCAACAGCTCCACCATCGAACTGCATAGCGGCTACCGCTCACCGGCGACCAACTCCATGCTGGCGCGCCGCTCCAAAAACGTCGGCAAACAGAGCTATCACATGAAAGCGCAAGCGGCTGACATCTCCATTCAGGGCTATACCTCGCGCCAACTGCGCGCGATGGCACAACGCCTCAACGCGGGTGGCATCGGTCTGTATCGCGGCTCCAATTTCATTCACGTGGATTCCGGGCCAATTCGTACTTGGTACTACTGATTTTTCAAATGAAAAGCGGGCAGAAGCCCGCTTTTTTTGTTCAGCTTCAGGTGAGCCCCATCAGAAACATCAGCGCAAAAGCAAGCGCCATGCCCAGTGTAAAAAACGGCTAACGCTGCCGTAATGGTCGTGGCTGTCGGGTTGCATGGTGAATTCCTTAGAGCCTGCTCGAAATCTTGGAGAACCGCATTTTTCCGTATGCTTGTGTAGGAAACTGAAAACCGGG
>NZ_DBHKZK010000012.1:0-4839 GCF_057314735.1 Cardiobacterium sp. | reverse complement strand
GGCTGCATCATGGTTTGGTTACCGCTATGAGTGAATTGTAAACAGCCCCTAGGGGCTGTTTGCAATTCAAACCCGCCCCGTTGCGGGCTTCGTTCTGCGGTCGACCACCAAACTACCCCCTCCCCCGTGGGGGAGGGTCGGGGTGGGGGCAGCAAACAAGCCGCGTTAGCGACGGTATACAAAACGAATTGCAAACAGCCCCTAACCCAACCTGCAAAGATTCACGGATGAATGGTAAACAGCGCCTAAATCGGCAAATCCCGCCGCCCGCTGCGGCGCGGGTGGTTGTCGCGGTAATCCCGAAAAGCCGTGAGAAATTCCGCCATCGTCTCCGATGCCATCACCGCATCGCGGTACACAATGCGTTCGGCAATGGCGGGCAAGCGGAAATACCAATACAGCGGCATCAACGGATTGACAAACTGCTCGCTGCCGCGCGTGCGCGGCGTGCCATGGAAATCACCGAATTCCCCCCGCATTGCCGCCGCAATCGAATTAACGACAATACTCTGATGTGCGGCAAAGCGTTCATTCAAGAAATCCGCCAATGCCAGATAGGTCGCACCTTCCGCCATTTCCGCAGTCAGACTCTGCGCGCCAAGATACGCGCCCGCTTTGGTCAGCGCCGCCATATTCTGCAAACAGGGATAATGATCCAGCCCGTGATGTTGCTCAATGCCAAAACCGACCGCACACAAATAGCTGCGCGTAAATCCCGCCCGCGCGGCCGCCAAAATGGAAAGACTGTCTTCAACAATTGTCCCTGTTCCTGTCTCGTCACCTAACATCAAACTGTCCGTACCGCCATCCGCGAGAACCAGCGTATCCAGCTGATACCGCTTGCGCAGATATTGATAAGCGCGCCGCAGGCTCTGTACGCCCAGCGTTTTGGTAAAGGCGTAAATCACGGGCGATTCGCCGCGGGCGCTTAACCATTCGTGAATGAATTTCTCCGGGAAATACGGCACGCCAGCGGAATGTTCATCCACCCGGTAACAACCCGGCACGATTTCGACGCAATCGGTAAATTCCAGTCGGGTAAAAGAAAGGTTGGCGAGAATGACGGTTTTGCCCCGTTGGCGTAAATAGCGGTAAAGCGGAATGGCGGCGACAATGTCGTAACCGCCACCGCAGCCCGCGAGCAAAAATCGCTCGCCATCGCGGATGTGTTCAAAGAAGGGAATTTGCATGAGGGGCTCTGGTAATACGGCGCGAAAAGAAGGTAGCACGCTTCAGCATCGGGCGATAGTCCGGACGAACTAATAGACCTCTTTCCAAACCAGGCGAAGGTATACGTTTTTTCGAATTTGTATCCCTGCCCCCACCCCAACCCTCCCCCACGGGGGAGGGAGCCGTTATGCGGCAGATTCTAATAACTGCTGCCGTATCGCATATGGATGGTCATGAAATCATTGCTATTTTTGCAGTCAATGAGTCCCCTCCCCCTGTGGGGGAGGGTTAGGGTGGGGGCAGCAGACAATAGCTCGGCAGGTTTGGGATTTTATCGGGTTGTCGTGCAAGTTATGGTTTGGAAGGAAGTCTAATATAGTCATCCACCGAAAGTTTCAGACAAGGCGCGTCGCCGAAGACAGTACGCGGTTGTACGGCGCGGGTTTCCCTAAAAAATGGCTTCGCCATTTTTTAGGGTGCCCGGTCAGGCGGCGCAACACAGTATGAGGTTTTCGGTGGATGGCTATATTTGAGTGCGCTGTAATTTTGGGGCGGTTCAATAGCGGTATTGGCGGTAATTTTTCAGTTATCGCACACGGTAAGATGACAATCAGGCCATTTTCCCTTAGGATAACGCCTATCCATTTTCATCACCTCACTATCCCGTTGTAATCATGAAGAAACTTGTTTTACTGTCTCTGCTGCTTGCCTGCCAGAGTCTTTATGCTGCGCCCGCAGCCAAACCGTCTCCTGTGGTCAAAACCCAAAGCAGCAGCAAAGTGCCTGCTAAAAAGGCTGCGGCGGAGAAAAAAAATGAGAAAGCCAACTCCGTTGCGGATAAAAAAGCTGTAGAAACAGCGCAGAAAAAGGCGGCAACGGTTGCCGCGGTAAAACCGGAGCGCCAGAAAAAAACGGAAACCGCGCATAACGGGCGGAAAGACAAGGCGAGCGAGAAAAAGCGCACGCTTGTCAAGCAAGAGAAACCGCAGAAAGGCAGCGACAAGCGCCAGCCTGCATCCCAAAAAGTGGTCGCGCAAAAAACGGACAAAGCGAACCACAAGAAAGACAAGGCGGGCAAGAAAGCCCCCGCGCTGTTCAAGAAGCATGAAACGGCTGCCGCCAGTGGCAAGGGCAATCCCCGCAGTACCCTGCTCAATCACGGCAAGAAATTCATTGGCACGCCCTATGTTTGGGGTGGCGCGTCGCCCAAAGGGTTCGATTGCTCCGGCCTCGTGCATTATCTTTATCAGAAACAGGGCGTTTCCATCCCGCGCAACAGTCGTGAACAGTTTTCGCGGCTGCCCGTCGCCAGCAATCCGCAGCCGGGCGATCTTGTTTTCTTCCGCCGTAACGGGGTAATCAATCATGTCGGGCTGTATCTCGGTGGCGGCAAAATGCTGCACGCGCCGCAGACCGGCAGCAAAGTCCGCATTGAAGACATGGGGCGTCCCAACTGGAAGCGACGCTATGCGGGCGCGCGTCGCGCGTTGAAAGGCGAGAAAACGGTCATCATCGCCAGCCAGGGCAAGAAGAACGCTGTGGTACGCGACAAGCGTGTCGCCAAACGCGCGCAGACCAACAAGGAAAAGGCGAAGGTCGCCGCCGTGCTCAAAAAGAGCAAAGTCGTTACCGCGCGGCGCTAAATCGCACCACCGTCAAAAAAACCAGGCATTGCGCCCGGTTTTTTTATGCCCCGCCGCGATACAGCCGCCGCTCCGTCCAGTACACCAGCGCCAGCACCGGCACGCCGAGCAGCGCGGTAAAGGTAAAGAAGGCGGGGTAGCCGATGGCATCGACGATGCCGCCGGAATAACCGCCGAGCGTCTTCGGCAACAGCGTCATCAGCGAGCTGAAAATCGCGTATTGCACCGCGGTGAAGCGGATGCTGGTCAGCGACGAGAGGAAGGCGATGAAGACTGAGGCGGCAATCCCGGCGGCGAGGTTGTCAAAGCCGACCACGCCGTAGAGCAGCCAGAGTTTGCCATCCTGCGCCGCCGCCAGCGCGCGGGCGATGCCTGAGAGCGGCGGGCAGAGCGCCTGCCACTGCGGCGCGTCGGCGACTGCGGCGAGCGGCAACCACGCGCTTTTGTCGCCATACCAGGCGAGCAGCACGAACAGCAGGTTGGTGGTCGCAGTCAGCACCGCGCCCGCCATCATCATCCGCATCAGCGGGTAGCGTTGCGCCAGCAGGCCGCCAAGGAAACCGCCGCCGAGCGTCATTGCCACGCCGAATATCTTGACCGCGCTGGCAATTTCCGCCTTGCTGTAGCCGAGGTTCTGGTAGAACAGGTTGGTAATGGCGCCTGCGACGATGTCGGCGCTGCGGTACAGTCCGACCAGCGCCAGCAGCAGCAGCGCGGCGCGGCCATAGCGGCGGAAGAAATCGGCAAGCGGTTCAAGCCACGTCTGCCACGCCAGCTCACGCCGCACCAGCCCGGTACGCACCAGCAGCATTCCTGCCGATGCGGCAGCGGCCAGCCCGCCCGCGAGGCGCAGCGTTTCCCGCAACAGCGCCAGTACCCCGCCATTGGCGGCGGGTAGTGCATCCAGCGCGCGATAGGCGGCGATGAGCGCGGCGACGGCGACGGCAAAGAGTGCCAACAGCCGCAGGTTGTCGCCCGGCGGACGCGGCGCGCTGCGGGCAACGGCGGGCGGTTCGCGCACCAGCAGCGTGGTGGCGATGCCGATGCCCATCAGCGCCGCCATGATGAGATAGGTCGCGCGCCAGGCGGGGTAGTGATACACCAGCGCGGTGGAGCCGAAAAATCCGGCGAGCAGCAGCGCGCCCGCGCCGGAGAGAATCATGCCGCAGCGGTAGCCCGCGGTGTAACTCGCCGCCGTCGCCGCCTGCATCGCCGCGTCATGGGGGGCAATCTCGATGCGGTAGGCGTCAATGACAATGTCCTGCGTCGCCGAGGAAAAGCCGAGCAGTACTGCCGCCAGCGCCATTTGCGGCAAAGCCCCCGGCCGCGCCGGGTCAATCAGCGCCATTAGGCAAATGGCGGCGATGACCCCGCATTGCGCGAGCAGCAGCCAGGCGCGCCGCCGTCCCAATGTGCGCGTCAAAAGTGGCAGCGGCAGGGCGTCGGCCAGCGGCGACCAGACGAATTTGAAGGAATAGGCGAGTGCCGCCCAACTGAAACGGGTGACGGTATCGCGCGCCACGCCCGCTTCGTTCAGCCAGATAGAAAGGCTGGAAAAGATGAGGAGGAACGGCAGCCCGGCGGCGATGCCGAGCAGGAAAAGCGTGATGGCGCGGCGGTCGGTGTAAATGGCGGCGGCGGCGAGCCAGCGGCGAAGGGCGGTGGGCATGGGCAGTACGGGTTGAAAGGAACAAAACGGCGCGCAGTATAGGCGGATTGCGGCGGCGATGCGGCAAAGGCGACAAATATAGCCGTCCACCGAAAGCCTCATACGGTGTTGCGCCGCTTGACCGGGCACTCTAAAAAATGGCGAAGCCGTTATTTTAGGGGAACCCGCGCTGTACAACCGCGTACAGTCTTCCGCGGTGCGTCTTGTACAGAACTTTGCGTGTATCGCTATACTCCCTATAGCTCCGCTGCGCGCTAACCCAACCTACGCGCAAAATCATCGTGTTATGACCAATTACTATCGGGTGGTGTCCTAAAATGTATGCTGATAAACGGCGGGCAAACAAAAAGCAACGGA
>NZ_DBHKZK010000011.1:0-28676 GCF_057314735.1 Cardiobacterium sp. | reverse complement strand
GGTGCCCGGTCAGGCGACGCAACACCGTATGAGGCTTTCGGTGGATGGCTATATAACAGGATAGCGGGGTTGATGCCGCATCCGTTCACAAAAAAGCGCGACCGGGGTCGCGCAGGGATGAAGTGTTCGGCAAGCGGGGCGGGTCAGAGGCTGTTGTACAGCGCTTCGTAGGCCGCTGCCGCTTTGTGCCAGCTATAGTCTTGTGCCATCGCGGTGGCGCGGATGCCCGCCCATTGTTTGGCGTCGTGCCAGCTTTCCAGCAGCCGCCCCACGGTGTGGATGATCGCGTCCGGGGTCGCGTCGCGGAAGGTGAAGCCGGTCGCGGTTTTGTTTTCGAGGGTGTCCGGCTGGGTGTTGACGACGGTGTCGGCCAGTCCGCCGGTTTCGCGTACCAGCGGCAGGGTGCCGTATTTGAGGCCGTAGAGTTGGGTCAGGCCGCAGGGTTCAAAGCGGCTCGGCACGAGGATGACGTCGCCGCCCGCAATCATTTGGTGCGACAGTGCTTCGTTGTAGGTGATGCGCACCCCGACTTTGTCCGGGTGGCGCGCGGCCAGGTCGCGGAAGGCGGCCTCCAAATCGGGCGAGCCGGTGCCGAGGACGGCGAGTTGCAGCGGGCGCGCCAGCAGGGTTTCGGCGGCGCCCAGGAGCAGGTCGGCGCCTTTTTGTTCGGTGAGGCGGGTAATCATCACGAGCAGCGGCACGCTGTCGTCGGTCGGCAGGTTGTAGGTTTGTTGCAGGGTGTGTTTGTCCACCCGTTTGCCCTGCATATGGTTGGGTTGGTAGGGTTTGGCGATGTTGGGGTCGGTCGCCGGGTTCCAGATGGTGTCATCGACGCCGTTCAGGATGCCGCTGAGCCGTCCTTGTGCCGCACGTTCGCCGAGGAGGCCGTGGAAGCCGTAGCCGTGTTCGAGTTCGGTGATTTCGCGGGCGTAGGTCGGGCTGACGGTGGTGATGTGGTCGGCGTAGTAGAGGCCTGCCTTGAGGTAGGACATTTGGCCGTAGAATTCGAGGCCGTAGGTGCCGTACATATAGGCAGGCAGGCCGAGTTCGGCGAGGTGGTGGCCGCTGAAGATGCCGGCGTAGGCGATGTTGTGAATGGTGAAGACGGTTTTGACCGGGATGTCCCAGGCTTGCAGGTAAGCGAATGCCAGGCCGCTTTGCCAGTCGTGGCCGTGGACGAGGTCGGGTTTCCACCAGCTGTCGGCGCCGGCGGCGAGCGAGGCACCAACCCAGCCGAGCAGGCCGAAGCGCAGGTAGTTGTCGCCGTAGTCGGCGTAGTGGCTGTCGTGGTAGGGGTTGCCGTCGCGGCGGTAGAGGTGTGGCGCGTCGATGAGGTAGAGGCCGACGCCGTGGTAGTTGGCGTAGCGGATTTCGATGTCGCCTGCAAAGGTGTGGTACCAGCCGACGTGGCCGGTTTCGCCAACTTTTTCGGCGACGCTGGGGTACAGCGGCAGGACGACGCGCACGTCCATGCCCGCCTGGTGTTGGGCGAATGGCAGGGCGCCGAGGACGTCGGCGAGGCCGCCGGTTTTGACGAGCGGGTAGAGTTCGGAGCAGATGTGCAGGGTTTTCATGGTGGTGTCCTCTTTGTTTGGTGTGGATGCGGGTGTTGGCGGGATGGTTTGCGGGCGGGCTTGTGTGATGGTTTGGGGTGTTTGTTTTGGTTTTGGCGTGCTGCGGGTGTGTTTTGTGCGGAAACGGCAATGGTGTTTGGATTGCTGCCTCTACCCCTCCCCTGCCCTTTCTCGCACTACGCGCGAGCTGTTCCAGTCCCGCTGCGGGCTTCGCCCTGCAGGGGAGGGGGTGGTTCGGTGGAAGGTTGGTTGTCCGGTTGTCGGTTTGGATTGTGTGTTTGGTCGTTGCTCCGTGGGTTGTGGTGTGCAGAAACGGCAATGGCGGTTGGATTGCTGCCTCTACCCCCTCCCCGACCCTCCCCCGCTGCGGGCTTCGCCCTGCGGGGGAGGGAGTGGTTCGGTTGTCGGTTTGGGGTTGCGGGCGGTTACGGGCTTCGCCCTAACCGCCCCTACGTTTGTTGGGTTACGCGCTTCGCGCTAATCCAACCTGCGCTCCTGTTCGCGCTTGCTTTTATACATACACTTGAGCGCTCAAGGTGTATGTAAACGGGTGGGTGTTTGTTCGTTGTTCCGTGGGTCGTGGTGTGCAGAAACGACAATGGTGTTTGGATTGCTGCCTCTACCCCCTCCCCAACCCTCCCCCGCTGCGGGCTTCGCCCTGCGGGGGAGGGGGTGTCCGGTTGTCGGTTTGGGGTTGCGGGTTTATGCCACTTCTTTTTCCTGGCGGTCAGCCAGTGCTTTGAGCATGGTTTTGGTGACAAGGACGACGCCGCCCTGGCTGACGCGGAAGCGTTGTTTGTCCAGTTCGGCATCCACGCCGATTTGCATGCCGTCCGGGATGGCGCAGTTGCGGTCGATGATGCAGCGGCGCAGCACGCAGTTTTTGCCGATGCGTACTTGGGGCAGGACGACGGCGTAGTCGATGTGCGAGCCTTCTGACACCTGGACGCGATCGAAGATGACGGAGTTGCTGATTTCGGCATCGGTGATGACGCCGCTGCCGCCGATGAGCGAGTTGTCGATGGTGCGCGCGTGGCTGTGTTTGTAGAAGAATTTGGTCGGCGCGGTTTGTTTGGGTACGGTGCGTATCGGCCAGCTTTCGTCAAACATATCCAGTTGCGGGTATTCGCTGACCAGGTCGATGTTGGCGCTCCAGTAGCTGTCGATGGTGCCCACGTCGCGCCAGTAGATGGTGCCTTGGGTGTTGCGTCCTTTGCTGGATTTTTCGAAGGGATGCGCATAGACGACGCCTTCGCGCACGCCTGCCGGGATGACGTCTTTGCCGAAGTCGTGCGAGGTTTCCGGGCTGGTCGCTTCGCGCTCAAGGACTTGGTAGAGGTAGTCGGCGTCAAAGACGTAGATGCCCATGGAGGCGAGCGAGGAGCCGGGGCGGTCAGGCATGGCGGGCGGGTCGGCGGGTTTTTCGACGAAGGCTTTGACTTTGAGTTTTTCGTTCACTGCCATGACGCCGAAGGCGGTCGCCTGTTCGCGCGGGACTTCGATGCAGCCGACGGTGGCTTTGGCGCCGCTTGTTATGTGGTCGCGGATCATCTGCATATAGTCCATTTTGTAGATGTGGTCGCCGGCGAGGATGACGACGTATTTGGGCTGGTAGTGGTCTTTCATGATGTGGACGTTTTGCCAGACGGCGTCGGCGGTGCCCCGGTACCAGGTTTGGTCGTTGAGTTGTTGCCGCGCGGGCAGCATATCGACGAATTGTCCGCGTTCGCGCGGCAGGAAGGACCAGCCGTGCTGGAGGTGGCGCAGGAGCGAGTGCGCTTCGTATTGGGTGATGACGCCGATTTTGAGCAGGCCGGAGTTGATACAGTTGGAGAGGGCGAAGTCGATGATGCGATGGCCGCCGCCGAAGTACACCGCCGGTTTGGCGCGCTGGTCGGTGAGTTCGTAGAGGCGGGAGCCGCGTCCGCCGGCAAGGATGAGGACGAGGGTTTCGTTGGCGATTTCGTCTCTGGACGGGTAGATGTTTTCTTTCGGTGTCATGGGTGTGCTCCTGTCAGGGTGTTGGGGTTTGTGCCGTTTTGTGTTTTTTGCAAAACGCTCACGCTCATGTGCGCAAGGTTGGCCTCACGAGGGTTTTGTTGTTTCAGTCCGTCGCCGAGGAGCGGTTGCCAGTCGCCCGCAGGCAGGGTGTAGTGTTGTTCACCCCGGTTTGCGTTGAACAGAATCAGGTATTTGTCCTGTAATTCCAGTACCAGTGCTTTGCTTGCTTCGTTGTGCCAGTCGGTGTCGCACATGGCTTCGCCGTGTGCGTTGTACCAGCGGGCGTTGTCGCTGTGCCACCAGTCGTCGTAGATGCCGTCCACCGCCAGTTGTTGGCGCAGGGCGATGAGTGCGCGGATGTGCTCGCGCAGTTCGGGGTGGTCGTGCTGCCAGTCAATCCAGGTGGTGGGGTTGTCCTGGCAGTAGCTGTTGTTGTTGCCGTGCTGGCTGTGGCCGCGTTCGTCGCCGGACAGCAGCATCGGCACGCCTTGCGCAAGCAGCAGGCTGGCAAGCATGGCTTTGCGGCTGCGCAGTCGTTCGGTCTGGATGGCGGGGTCGTCGCTTTCGCCTTCGACGCCGTGGTTCCAGGAGTAGTTGTGGTTGTCGCCGTCGCGGTTGGCTTCGCCGTTGGCTTCGTTGTGTTTGTAGCTGTAGCTGACCAGATCGTGCAGGGTGAAGCCGTCGTGCGCGGTGAGGTAGTTGATGGAGCTGTGGGCTTCGCGCCAGTCGTGGCGGTAGATGTCGTCGCTGCCGCTGATGCGCTGGGCGAGCGCGCCGAGCCAGCCGTTTTCCCACAGCCAGAAGCCGCGCATATCGTCGCGGAAGCGGCCATTCCATTCGGAGAAGCGCGCCGGATACTGGCCGAGGTTGTAGCCGTCGGGGCCGATGTCCCACGGTTCGGCAATCATTTTGATGCCCGCCAGTTCCGGGTCTTGCTGGATGGCGGTGAAGAATCCGGCGCGGGCGTCGAATGCCGGGGTGCGTCCCAGGGTGGTGCAGAGGTCGAAGCGGAAGCCGTCGATGTGGTATTCGCGCACCCAGTAGCGCAGGCTGTCCAGTACCCATTGCATCACTTCGGGGTGGGCGAGGTTCACCGCGTTGCCGCAGCCGGTGTGGTTGATGTAGTCGCCGTGGTCGTTCAGCCAGTAGTAGTGCTGGTTGTCGATGCCGCGCTGGCAGAGGGTGGGGCCGTAGATGTCCTGTTCGGCGCTGTGGTTATAGACGACGTCGAGGATGATTTCGATGCCCGCCCGGTGCAGGGTTTTGACAAGGTGTTTGAGGTCATCCGCGCTGCCGTAGCGTTTGTCCGGGATGTTGTGCGCATAGACGTTGTAACCCCAGTAGTTGCTCATGCCGCGTTGTTGCAGGTGGATTTCGTCCAGATGCTGGCTCACCGGCAGGAGTTCTACGGCGGTGATGCCGAGCGATTTCAGGTAGTCAATGCTCGCCGGGTGCGCCATGCCGGCAAAGGTGCCGGCGATGTCGCGCGGGATGGCGGGGTTTTGTCGGCTGAAGCCTTTGACGTGCGCCTCGTAGATGATGGTGTTTTTCCACGGGGTGCGCGGCGGCGCGTCGTCTTCCCAGTCAAAGCGGCTTGCACCGACGACGATGCTTTTTGGCGCGACGGCGGCGTTGTCGCGCGGGTCGTCGTGGTGGTAGTACGCGAGTTCGTCGGCGTCGCGGTATTGTGGCAGGCGGTCGATGGCTTTGGCGTAGGGGTCAAGCAGCAGTTTGCGCGGGTTAAAGCGACCGCCGCTGTGGTTTTCGCCATCAACCCGCCAGCCGTAGTGCTGGCCGATGCCGCTGTCGGCGACGAAAATGTGCCAGATGTCGCCGCTTTTGTGGGCGCGCACGCGGCGTTCTTCGCCATCGCTGTCAAAGAGGCAGAGGGTGACGGCGGTCGCGTGGCGGCTCATCAGGGCGTAGTTCACGCCCTGATGGTTGGCGATGGTCATCGGTGTGCTGCCCAGCGGGTACGGTTGTCCGGGGTGGCAGAGCAGCGGCGGTTTGTGTTTCATCACGCGCCTGCTCCGCTGGTGTCGAGCGCGAGGTAGATGGTCGCCAGCGGCGGCAGGGTGAGGTTGAGCGATTGGGCTTTGCCGTGGCTGCCGACGCTCTCGGTATGCACGGTTTTGCCGCCGCTCATGCCGCTGCCGTTGTACTGCGCGTCGTCAGAGTTCAAGATTTCGTGGTAGGTGCCTGCCTGGCTGACGCCGATGCGGTAGTTTTCGCGCGGGACGGGGGTGAAGTTGCTGATGATGATGACCGGGTTGCCTTTACCGTCATGGCGGGCGAAGGCGACCACGGATTGTTCGGCATCATCGACAACGAGCCATTCAAAGCCTTCGGGCTGGCAGTCCTGTTTCCACAGTGCCGGGTGATCGCGGTAGGCGTGGTTGAGGTCGCGTACCCATTTTTGTACGCCTTCGTGCCAGCCGCCGTATTCGGGGTCGAGCAGGTGCCAGTCGAGGCTTTCTTCGTAGTTCCATTCGCGCCCCTGGGCAAATTCGCAGCCCATGAACAGCAGTTTTTTGCCGGGGTAGCCCCACATATAGCCGTAGTAGGCGCGCAGGTTGGCGAATTGTTGCCAGCAGTCGCCCGGCATTTTCGAGAGCATCGAGCCTTTGCCGTGTACGACTTCGTCATGCGAGATGGGCAGGACGAAGTGTTCGCTGTACTGGTAAATCATGCCGAAGGTGAGCAGGTTGTGGTGGTATTTGCGGTGTACCGGCTCTTCGCGCATGTAGCGCAGGGTGTCGTTCATCCAGCCCATGTTCCATTTGAACTGGAAGCCGAGGCCGCCGATTTCGGTCGGGTGGCTGACGCCGGTGAAGGCGGTGCTTTCTTCAGCGATGGCGACCGCGCCGCGTTGTTCGTTTTGCAGGATGGCGTTGGTGCGCTGGAGGAAGTTGATGGCTTCGAGGTTTTCGCGCCCGCCGTACTGGTTCGGCACCCATTCGCCTTCTTTGCGCGAGTAGTCGCGGTAGATCATCGAGGCGACGGCATCGACGCGCAGGCCGTCCACGCCGTAGTGTTCAACCCAGTACAGTGCGTTGCCGGTGAGGAAGTTGCGTACTTCGTGGCGGCCAAAGTTGTAGATGAGGGTGTTCCAGTCCTGATGGTAGCCTTCGCGCGGGTCGGCGTGTTCGTAGAGCGGGGTGCCGTCGAAGCGGACGAGGCCGTATTCGTCGGTGGGGAAGTGGCCGACGACCCAGTCAAGCAGGACGTAGATGCCTGCCTGATGCGCCTTGCGGATGAAGTCGCACAGCGCTTGCGGGCTGCCGTAGCGGCTGGTCGGCGCGTAGAGGCCAAGCGGCTGGTAGCCCCAGGAGCCGTCAAAGGGAAATTCGGACAGCGGCAGCAGTTCGATATGGGTAAAGCCCATTTCCTTGACGTAGCTGATGAGTTCGTCGCCGAGTTGTTCGTAGTCGAGCCAGTAGTTGTTTTCCGGGTTGCGCCGCCATGAGCCGAGGTGGACTTCGTAGATGCTGATGGGCGCGTCGATGCCGTTGGCGGCGATGCGCTCAGGGTTGTAGGGTTGTTTTTCCGGCAGGCGGACGACTTTCGAGGCGGTCTCCGGCCGCATTTGCGCGGCAAAGGCATACGGGTCGGACTTGAGGCGGATGTTGCCGTTGGCGTCCAGGATTTCGTATTTGTAGAGCGCGCCTTCTTCGAGGTTGGGAACGAAGATATCCCAGATACCGCTTTGCGGGTGGAAACGCATGACGTGGCGGCGGCCATCCCAGAAGTTGAAGTCGCCGACGACGGAGACGCGCCGCGCGTTCGGTGCCCAGACGCTGAAATTGACGCCGGAAACGCCGTCGTCGTGCTGCATCAGGTGTGCGCCGAATTTTTCGTACGGGCGCAGGTGCGTGCCTTCGGCGAGCAGCCAGTTGTCGAAGTCCTGCAGGGTCGAGGTGAAGCGGTAGGTGTCTTCAATAATGTATTTGTCCGCGCCGTACTGCACTTCGAGCAGGTAATGCAGGCGCGGGTCGGCATCGAGCGTGGCGATGAAGAAGCCGCGTTCGTCCAGCACGCTCATCTCCGCCAGCGCTTTCTTGCCGTCTTTGGCAAGCACGCGCACGGCGTCCGCCCCCGGCAGCAGCACGCGGATGATCACGCCGCTGCCGCTTTCATGCGGCCCCAAGTATGAGAACGGGTCGGCAAAGGTGCCAGCAAAAAGCTGGTCTATCAGGTATTTATCAACGGATGTCACTTCTACTCCTCCTATCAGTGTGGCAACGGATGCGGGTACGACCACCGCCGTGGGCTGGCGCTCGCGGACGTGGGCGCGGGTGGCAACGATATGGCGCAGCATCGCGTGCAATTGCGGGTCTTTGCCCATCGCCGCGATGTCCTCCGGCAGGCGGTAACGCCAGTTCGGATACGCGCTGGCAATACCGGGAATATTGAACGAGGCGGTAATCGGCAACAGGTTTTCCGGCTGGATGGCAAACAGCTTGCTGCGGCTCATCGCGACAAAGCGGTGCAGCGCCAGCACAATCGCATGGTCCAGCACCTCGCCGTCGTGGCTCGCGTCCAGCACGTCCGCTTGCCTGAGCGCCGCGAGAATCTGCTGCTTGCGCTCCCGCCGCTGCGCCAGCAACTGCTGGTACTGCTCTGGGGTCTCAAAGACGCCCAGCCCGTTCATCGTCTCGATGTCGTTGTTCGTCCAGAAACCCAACAGCGGTGCCAAATCATGCGTGCTGACCACGGCGAGCGCCTGATCGTGGTAATACTCCGGCATCCAGTAATTGCCGTCGTTGTGGTTGAAATACATCACGCTGTACGAATAGACGGCGTACTCACGCAGCGCGCGGCGCATCTCCTCCGGCACAATGCCCAAATCCTCACCGACCACCACACAGCGTTCACGGTGGCTCTCCAGCGACAAAATCGCCATCAAATCGGCAATCGGATAACGCACATAGGCGCCAAAATTGGCGCTGTTGCCATAAGCAATCCACCAAAGGCGACAAAGCGCCATCACATGATCAATGCGCAAAATGCCATAGACGCGCATATTGGCGCGCAACATCTCGATAAACACACGATAACCGCTGCGCTTCAACCGTTGCGGATGCAGCGGCGGCAAATTCCAGTTCTGCCCGGCAGGGCCCAGCTCGTCCGGCGGCGCGCCAATCGACACCTGCAAACAGTACATCTCGCGGTGAATCCACGTATCCGCGCCGCCGCGCGACACGCCGACCGCCAAATCACCATACAGCCGCAGCGCCATTCCCGCCTCATGACAGGCCATGCGCACCAAATCCAGCTGCTCCGCCATCACCCATTGCAACCACATATAAAAACGGATATCCGCCTCGTGCGACACCGCAAACGCCTGCACCGCCGCACTGTCCGGGTAGCGGTACGCCTCCGGCCAGCCAAGCCAGCCGACCGTATCCTCACTGAACGGAATCGACGCGGTCTGCGCATAAAAATAATGATCAAGCGACTCAAACGTCGCAAACAACCGCAACTCCCGCCCGCCCCGGCGGACAAACTCCTCAAACGTCCCGCGCGCGGCGACAAACGCCTCCTGCGCCTCAAAATCGTGGAAAATCAAGCGCAGCGCGCGCATCTTCAGCGCCATCACCTGCGCATAATCCACCCAGTCGGCCTCGCGCAACCGCGAAAGCACCGCCTGCGTCTCCGCATCCGAAAACCACGCCTGCGCCGACGGCGACGTCTGAAACAACTGCATCCCGCCGACATCAATATAAATCGGGTTCAACCAGCGCCGCGACGACGGACTATAAGGACTGGCCCAGTTCGGCCGCGACGAAAACAGCGCGTGCAGCGGATTGATGCCGAGAAAATCAATCCTGTCCTCGCCAAAATCCATCGCCAAGCGGCGCAAATCGCCCAAATCGCCAATGCCCCAGTTAAACGCCGAACGCAGACTGTACACCTGCACATTCATCCCGCTTAACCGTTCGCCCTGACGCAACATCTCCGGCTGATACACCTGCTTCGGCGCCACAATCACCAGACAGCGCCGCATCTGGTGCGCGCCGTGCAACTCCAGCGTGTAATACCCCGGCGGCAGCGGCGGCAACTCAATCCGCTCGCCCTCCATCATCACAAACGAATACGGCAGACTGTTGCCCTTCTCATCGAGCAAATACGCGGCGGCACAGCGCGACAACACCCCGCCCACCGGCAACAGCGACACCATCTCCGGCGCAATATTGAACACCTCATCAAAATCGGCGACAAACGGCTGACCGGGGGCGGTCAAAATCGCTGCCAAAGACGCGAGCACCTCCTCTGGAACACGGACAAAACTACCATCGGCGGCGAAATAATCCGTCTCAATCCCTAACAGCCTGAACTGCTCGCTGTTCATGACACAACTCCTGCAACAGCCCCTGTGGAGGAACTGTTAAATTAACATGAGAGCAACTTAACACACCTGACTGTAAAAAGACACATTAAAACACATCATACTGATTTCAAAGACAATAAAAAACCACAAAAGACGTGAAAAAATGCACAAAATCGCAGCAGAAAACGCTGCCATGCAAAAAACAAAACCAATTGGCAACCTTTTGGCAAGAAGCTAGAATAAAGCGCTTACACCCTCACATAATTCCCGCGAGAAAACCCGTGAAAACCCGCATCCTGACTGGCCTGACTGCCGCTCTGCACACCGTCGCACAAAAACAACAAATTGACCTGCAACAACTCGCCCAAACCCCGGAACTTGGCCGCAGCAAAAACCCCGCGCACGGCGACTACACCACCAACGTCGCCATGCAACACGCCAAAACCCTCGGCATGAACCCGCGCCAACTCGCCGAAGCCCTCATCGCCGCCCTGCCGGAAATCCCTGGCGTCGCCGCCCTCGAAATCGCAGGCCCCGGCTTCATCAACATCCGCCTTGAGAGCGGCAGCGACAGCGCCGTCTTGGCAGACATCGTGCGCGAAGGCGACGCCTTTGGCCGCCACACCGCCGAACACCCGCAAAAAATCCTGCTCGAATACGTCTCCGCCAACCCGACCGGGCCGCTGCACGTCGGCCACGGACGCGGCGCCGCCTACGGCGCGACCCTCGCCAACATCCTCCGCGCCAACGGTCATCACGTCGAAAGCGAATACTACGTCAATGACGCCGGGCGGCAGATGGACATCCTCGCCCTCTCCGTCTATTGGCGCTATATGCAAGAATGCGGCAGCGACCGCGCCCTGCCGCAAGGCATCTACCAGGGCGACTACGTCAAAAACATCGCGCGCGAACACTACGCCCGCTACGGCGAGCAGCACTACCACGCCGCCGACAGCTGGGTACCCGCCCACCCGGCAGAATGGAGCGCAGAAGCCATCGACAACGGCGAACGCGACGCCTGGATAGACGCCGCCATCGCCGCCCTCAAACACACCCTCGGCGAAACCGACTACCGCGCCATCTTCGACGCAGGACTTGACGCCGAAGTCGCCGACATCCGCGAAGACCTGCAACAATTCGGCGTCACCTTCGACCGCTGGTACTCCGAACGCTCACTCTTCACCGCAGGCCGCATCGAACAAATGCTGGACATCCTGCGCGCGCGCGGCTACCTGTACCAACAAAACGGCGCGCTCTGGTTCCGCGCCAGCGACTTCGGCGACGAAAAAGACCGCGTCGTCAAACGCGAAAACGGCATCACCACCTACTTCGCCTCCGACATCGCCTACCACTACGACAAATACCAGCGCGGCTACGACCGCATGATCGACATCTTCGGCGCCGACCACCACGGCTACATGGCGCGCGTCCGCGCCTCGCTCGCCGCCCTCGGACTCGACCCCGAAAAACTCGACATCACCCTGGTGCAATTCGCCGTGCTCTACCAAAACGGCGAAAAAATCCAAATGTCCACCCGCTCCGGCCAATTCGTCACCCTGCGCGACCTGCGCGCCCAAGTCGGCTCCGACGCCGCGCGCTTCTACTACATCATGCGCAAACCCGAACAACACCTCGACTTCGACCTCGACCTCGCCGTCTCGCACAGCAAAGACAACCCCTACTACTACGTCCAGTACGCCCACGCGCGCACCACCCGCGTCCTCGAACGCGCGCGCGAAGAAAATATCAACTTCGACCCAACCGCCGCCCTCGCAGCGCGCGAACAACTCACCGAACCCGAAGAAAAAGCGCTTTTGCGCGAACTCGCCCGCTACCCCGACACCATTGCCGCAGCGGGCAACCAAATGGCAGGACACCTCATCGTCAACTACCTCAAAGACCTCGCCGGCGCCTGGCACCAATACTACGACGCCGGCCACAAAGTACTGCACGACGACGCCGCACTGCGCGACGCCCGCCTGCTACTCACCCACGCCGTGCGCCAGGTGCTGCGCAACGGCCTGAACATCATCGGCGTCGCTGCCAGGGAACGGATGTAATGGCAAAAAAACCAAACAAACCGGACAACTACCTCGCTGCCCGCTTCCTCGGCGGCTCGATGATGGCGGTCGTCCTCATCGTCTTCGGCTTCGTGCTGGGCAATATGTTCGGGCAAAAAGACGGCAACAGCCACAGCGACGACGCCAACCCGCAAATCGCCAAAGCACAGCCCGCTGCAGCCGCCAAACCGGCACGCCCGGCGATAGCCAGCACCCCGCGCAAAAGTGGCCAACCCAAATACTCCTTCTACAACGAACTCCAGCGCCGCAGCGAAGAAGTCCGCGCCGAAGCCGCCGCGCCCGCCGCCAAAACAGACAAACCCGCCGCCGCCAAAACCGAAAAAAAACCGCGCCCGCCAACCGTCAAAGGCGCGAACTACCGCATCCAGGTCGGCGCCTTCAAAGACAAAGCGCAGGCCGAACAAATGCGGAAAAAAGCGGCGCTGGGCGACCTGCCGGTTGAAGTCATCTACGGCGAAAACAAACACTACCTCGTCCTCGTCGGCCCCTACGCCAGCAAAGACCAGGCCATCGGCATCCAGAAAAAACTCGAAGGGCAGAACATGAGTACCCTGCTCAAAACCTACAACAATGCGCCGTAACCCCGCCGCATTGCCTCCCCAAAAATGCGCCCCGGCGCGCTACCTCCCGCTGGATAAAACAACCGCCGCCCGAATACCCGCCGTTCTGCCCCCTCCCTCGCAGGACGCGCCAGCGTCCGCAGCGGGGGAGGGACGGGGAGGGGGTAGCGCCAGCGATTCCGGCACTAATACAACATCGCCCGCAACCCCCGCCATTTACATACACCTGAGCGCTCGATGTGTATGTAAATCACCGAACAGCCCCCTCCCCCGTGGGAGAGGGTTGGGGTGGGGCCAGCAAAAAAAACCGCACAGCGACAACACCCATACAACCACCCCACTTACATACACCTTCCCCGTCATCCTGTATGTAAGACCCGCCATAGCGTGCGCCTTGGCGCACCGCTTCCTGCCGGATAAAGCAACCGCAGCCCGAATACCAGCTAACCGGCTCTCCTCCCCCTGTGTGGGAGGAACTGGAGGCGGGGTTAGCCGGCATACCGCCAATGCCGAATCGTCCGCTGCTCTGCCCCCTCCCCCGTGGGGGAGGGTTGGGGTGGGGGCAGCAAAAAAACCGCACAGCGACAACACCCATTCAACAACCCCATTTACATACACATTGAGCGCTCAAGTGTATATAAACCGCCCTGCCAAACCCCACAAACCGGAACCCCCATGAGCCACGAAATCCTGCGCCACGTCTATTGGACATTCGGTAGCGAAACCTGCCCCGACGCACACGCCTTCAACGAAGCCGTCACCGCCTGCAATACCGGCCTCACTTGGCATCTGGAACATTCCGCGTAATGACAAACGCGCTGACAAAATCCGCGCGCCTTTAATTTTGACCTCAGGAGAACAAAAAAATATGGCAATCAAAGATACCTTGCTGGCATTTGGTCTTGCCGCGTTTGGCGGCTGGTTAATGAAAGCCGGTATTGATGACATTCGCGCACAAAACACGCTGGAAAAGCAGGGTATAACCGTGCAGGGAGAATTACAGAAAGTAGAAGTGCGTAAAGGCATTTTTTCCGGCACCCGCTATGAATTCTCGATAGATTATCAGGGGCGCCAAGGTCATTTCTCTATCGATAAAGAGACTTTCAAACGCTATACCCACGGCGATACCTTCACGCCAGGCACACCCATAGAAATCCTTTATCTGGAAAAAGATCCAGGAACCGCCGAAGTCAAAGAAATGGTAGGCAAATGGTTTTATGGATGGTTTGGCGGGCCAGGGGGACACATTATTCTTTCCCTGTTTCCGCTGATATTGGGTTTGTTATGGCTTTGGCACGAATTATTCGGCAAAAAACGTGGAGACGATGATTGATACCCATCCACGCCAGTAATTTTCACAGCGCAGGTGGTTGAAACAAATCCCGGCGAAAACAGTTCGCTACCGCCGCCGGATTAACCTCAACCAGAAATAAAAGGTGCGAACGCGAAGAAACATTGCACGAAGGCCTGCCCGTCCATGCCATCTGCTGCGGCAGCTAAACCCTTTATATAATGGAATAAATTTGAAATCACCCAAATTCAAGACCCGCATAGTGAACTGAAGCAAGGCAAAGCGCCGATATGTTCCCTCTCCCTGTGGGACAAGCATTGCTCGCGTAGCGAGAGAGGGCTATGGTGAGGGCAGCAAACGTGAAAAATAGGATTTTGATTCATCAATATTATTGCTTACCCCCACCCCGTCCCTCCCCCGCTGCGGGCTTCGCCCTGCGGGGGAGGGGGAATTCTTGGGCTGTTTCTGTTTTATTCCACTATACATACACCCTGAGCGCTCAAGTGTATGTAAACCATCCCACCAACACCCGCGACCAACCATGAACACCATCCTCCTCACAGCCGATGCCCTGCTCCTCATTACCCTGCTGGTGCACGCCATCATGGGCGACCGCGACCTCAAAGCCATCGAACCCGACGCAAACGACGACCAAGGCAAACAGCGGGAAGCGTGGACGCTGGCGCGCTGCACCTTCCACTGGGTCACACTCGACCTGCTCCTTGCCACCACCGCGCTGACGCTGATTAACTTCACCAGTTACATCCGCCAGCCGCAAACCGTGCTGCAATTCCTTGCCACTTACCTCGCAGGCTGCGCCGCATTCTTCCTTGCCACCGTCGCCCTGTCGCGGCCATTCCGCCAAAATTACCTGCGCCTCGGCCAATGAATACTGCTACTCTTCCTCGCCGGATTGATTTACTTTGGCAGCCGCTGACTGACCCGGCCTGATTACCCGTTTACATACACCCCAAGCGCTCAAGTGACTGTAAACTGTCCCGCCCCCCATAACCCCCCGCACACTCATGGATTTACAACTGCATCACTACCTCCTCATCACCGCCCTCGGCGTCATCTGCGGCGTCATCAACGTCATGGCGGGCGGCGGCTCTAACATCATCCTGCCCGTGCTGATGATGATGGGCTACCCGGCGCAAGTCGCCAACGCCACCAACCGCGTCGGCATCGCCCTGCAAAGCATCGTCGGCGTGCGCGGCTTCCTCCGCGCGGGCAAACTGCCAACGCACGACCTCACCGGCATCATCGTGCCGACCATCATCGGCGGTATCTGCGGCGCGGTCATCGCCGCTTACGCGCCGCACCAAATCATCAAACCGCTCCTGCTCGGCACCATGCTGGCGATGGCCGCCATCATGCTCTTTGTGCCGTCGGTCGTCATGCCGCCGCCCGGCACCGTCCCCTTTACCGTCAAACAGGCGGGCTGGCGCGCCTGGTTCTGGCTGTGGCTCGGCGGTGTTTACGGCGGCTTCGTCCAGGCGGGCGTCGGCTTCGTGCTGATAACCGCCATCGCCGGCTGCCTGCGCTACGACATCGTCCAGTCGAGCGCCTTAAAACTCGTCTGCACCCTCTTTTTCACCCTGGTGGCGCTCGCCATCTTCGTCTGGCGCGGCCAGGTGGACTGGACGACCGGCCTCGTCCTCGCCGTCGGCAACATGATTGGCGCGCACTACGGCGTCCGCCTCGCGGTCAAGGTCAAACCCAAGACCCTGAAATGGGTGATGTTCTTCATGACGCTGGTCGCCGTCATCGCCGCTTTCCTCAAATAACCCATGAACCCTAAGGAGTCCCCATGACCCAACGCACCCACTGGAACCAAACCCTCTCCGCCGAAGGCCTCGCCGCGCTGCAACAGCCGGGCGGCGTCATCGTCTGCCCGACCAAAGTCGGTTACATCATCATGGCGACCGACAAGACCGGCCTTGAGCGCAAATTCGATGCCAAAGAACGCAAGCGCAACAAACCCGGCGTCGTCCTCTGCGGCAGCATGGAGCAATTGCGCGCGCTCGCCCAACTCAACCCCGAAATCGAAGCCTTCTACCAAAAACACTGGGACGAAGACATCCTCCTCGGCTGCATCCTGCCGTGGCGCGCAGACGCCAAAGCCGCGCTGCCGCAGGACGGCCGCGACGAACTGATGATGGACGGACGCGGCACCAGCTGCTTTGTCATCAAATTCGGCGTGCCGGGCGAACAACTGGCAGAACACCTCTGGCGCACCGAGGGCAAAATGATCTATGCCTCCTCCGCCAACCCCTCCGGCAAGGGAAACCGTGGCAAAGTTGAAGGCATCGGCGAGCGCATCGCCAGCAAAGTAGATCTCGTCATCGAAGCGGACGACTACGTCGCCTCCATCCAGCCGGACAAAACCGTAGAAACCCGCTACGAACAAGGCGTGATGGTGTCGATGGTTGATAAAAACGGTGCGCTTGTGCCGGAACAAAAAGGCGAACGCTCGGTGCAACCCTGCCCGGTGGTCATCCGCAAAGGGCTGGACATTGACCGCATCATGATGCACCTCGCCGACAGCTTTAACACCTGGGATTACCGCCACGGCGAATATTACTGACCAAAAACCGGCGGGGATTTCCCCGCCATTTCATTTATCGCCCGTAGGGTGGGGCTTGCCCCACCGCAAAAACAATAGCACCTTTAATGGTGGGGCAAGCCCCACCCTACAATGGAAGAATCCCCATGCAAATCCCCTCATCCCTCGCGCCTTTTATGCGCGGCGACCTCAATCCCGCCTTTCTCTCTGAAAAAAACGGCATCCTCGAATACCTCAACCCGCAATATCTATCCGGCGACAACGACAAATACCGCAAACTCTATGACCGCCTCGCCCCGCTGTACGATTTTGGCGAACGCTGGATAGGCTTTCTTAAATACGGCAATACCGTCGCCAAAATGCGGCGCGACATGATGCAATTACTGGAATGGCGAAACGGCGCAAACGTGCTTTACGTCTCCATCGGCACCGGCAAAGATTTCAACTATATCCCGGCGAATGTGGACGCGAAAAGCCTGCAACTCGTTGGCGCGGATATATCTATGGGAATGCTGCGCCGTGCACAAAAAGTCTGGAGCCGCAAACTCGATTTATCACTCGTGCATTGCGCCGCCGAAGATTTGCCCTTTGCCGATAACCGCTTTGACATCGTCTTTCACGTCGGCGGCATCAATTTCTTTACCGACAAGGCGCGGGCGATTCGGGAAATGCTGCGTGTTGCCAAACCGGGAACATTACTGATGATAGCGGACGAAACCCAGGATTTCATTGAAAGCCAATACCAGAAAAACGCGCTGACGAAAAAAGCCTACGCCGACGCGCAATTTGATTTGGCGGAAATTGAAAATGCCATTCCTGACAACGCGCGCGAGCGAAAAACGCATTTCCTTTGGGATAACCGTTTTTATGCGATGACCTTCCGCAAAGCCTGATATTTATTTGTAGGGTGGGGCTTGCCCCACCATGAATGTAGCGAATAACCCGCCATGTGAAAAATGGCGGTCGTTTTTTCGGTGGGGCAAGCCCCACCCTACCCCGCACAGAAATACCGATTTACATACACCTTGAGCGCTTCCGTGTATGTATATTTCCCGCTAACCCAACCCCAAAAACCCGATGCCCACCCGAATCAAAATCTGCGGGCTGACCCGCGCCGATGATGTCAAAGCCGCTGTTAATTGCGGTGCCGATGCCCTCGGTTTTGTTTTTTATGAGCGCTCGCCGCGCCATGTCACCCTCGCCCAGGCGGAAAAACTGCTCGCGCTGGTGCCGCCGCTGGTGAGTGCGGTCGGGCTGTTTGTCGATGCGCCCGCCGCTGTCGTGCGCGAAACGCTCGCCGTGCTGCCGCTGGATCAGTTGCAGTTTCATGGCGTGGAAACTGCGGATTATTGCCGCCAGTTTGGCCGCCGCTGGTTCAAGGCGGTGCCAATGCGCGACCTGCCTGATGCCGCCAGCGCGGCGGCGTGGCTCGCCGCGTATCCCGACAGCAACGCGTTTTTGTTCGATACTTTCGGCAAGGCGCAGATGGGCGGCAGCGGCGAGGCGTTTGACTGGTCGCGCCTGCCGCCAACCGACCGCCCCGTCATCCTCGCCGGCGGCCTGCACGCGGGCAATGTCGGCGACGCCATCCACCGTTTCCGCCCGTTCGCGGTCGATGTTTCCAGCGGCGTGGAAAGCGCGCCCGGCGTAAAGTCCTCTGTTAAAATGCAGGCTTTCTTCACCGCCGTAAGGAATGTTTATGAATCCGACGCTCCCTGACGCCCGTGGCTATTTTGGCCGCTTTGGCGGGCAATTTGTCGCCGAAACTTTGATGCAGGCCGTGCTGCAACTGGAATCTGCTTATCGCGCCGCGCAGGATGACCCTGCTTTTTGGGCGCAGTTCCGCGCGGAGCTGGCCGATTATGTCGGCCGCCCGTCGCCGCTGTATTTCGCCAAACGCCTGTCGGAGAAGGCAGGCGGCGCGGAGATTTGGCTGAAGCGCGAGGATTTGAACCACACCGGCGCACACAAGATTAACAACACCATCGGTCAGGCGCTTTTGGCCGCCCGCCTCGGCAAGCCGCGCGTGATTGCGGAAACCGGCGCGGGTCAGCACGGCGTGGCGAGCGCGACGGTTGCCGCCCGCCTCGGCCTGGAATGTGTGGTGTATATGGGCGCGGATGATGTGCAGCGCCAGGCGCCGAATGTGTACCGGATGAAGTTGCTCGGTGCGACGGTCGTCCCGGTGTCGGCGGGCAGCCGCACGCTCAAGGATGCGCTGAACGAGGCGCTGCGCGACTGGGCGGCGAATGTGGACAACACGTTTTATATCATCGGCACTGCCGCCGGCCCCCACCCCTACCCGGAGCTGGTGCGCGATTTTCAGAAGGTCATCGGCGAGGAGGCGAAGGCACAGGCGCAGGCACAATTTGGCGCGCTGCCCGATGCGGTCGTCGCCTGTGTCGGCGGCGGCTCGAATGCCATCGGCCTCTTTTATCCGTTTTATGACGACCCGGTCGCGCTCTATGGCGTTGAGGCGGGCGGGCATGGCGTCGAAACGGGCGAACACGCCGCGCCGCTCACCGCCAATGCACCGGTCGGCGTGCTGCACGGTAACCGCACTTATGTGATGAGCGATGCGGACGGGCAAATCGCGCAGACGCATTCGGTTTCTGCCGGGCTGGATTATCCCGGCGTCGGCCCGGAACACGCTTGGCTCAAGGAAACGGGGCGGGCGCAGTACGTCGCCATCAACGACGACGAAGCGCTGGCCGCCTTCCATGACCTTTGCCATCTCGAAGGCATCATTCCCGCGCTGGAATCGGCGCACGCTGTCGCCTACGGCCTGAAGCTGGCGCGCGAGCTGGGCGCGGGCAAACGCATCATCGTCAATATTTCCGGCCGTGGCGACAAAGACATCAATACCATCGCCGCCCGCGACGGCATCACCTTGTGAGGCAACCATGATCCGATTTTTTCAACGTTTATTCGCGTCGCAACCGCAAGAACCCGAAACGCCCCCCGCCGCGCCGCCGCCGCGTCTGCCTGCCCGTTTCGCCGCGCTGAAGGCGCAAAACCGCAAGGCGCTCATCCCCTACATCAGCGCGGGCGACCCCGACCCGGCGCAAACCGCCGCCGTATTGCACGCGCTGGTCGCAGGCGGCGCAGACGTGCTGGAATTGGGCATTCCCTTCTCTGATCCCGCCGCCGACGGCGAAACCATCCAGCAGGCGAATGAACGCGCGCTGGCGCGTGGCGTAACCTTCGCGCAGACGCTCGCCATCGTGCGCGAATTTCGTGAGCAGGACAGCGAGACGCCGCTGGTGCTGATGGGCTACCTCAACAGCTTTGAACGCGCCGGATTTGCCCGCGCGATGGCCGACATCAAGGCGGCGGGCGGCGACGCGGTGATTCTCGTCGATTGCCCGGTGGAAGCGCTCGCCGATTACGATGCCGCGCTGCAAGCGAGTGGCATCACCCCCATCATGCTGGTCGCGCCGACCACCACCGCCGAACGCCGCCAAACCATCCTCCAGCACACCAGCGGCTTCCTCTACTTCGTCTCCTTGCGCGGCGTCACCGGCACGCAGGAAGCACAGGCCGAAGCGATTGCCGCCGACATCCGCACCCTGAAAAGCGAGACCGACATCCCCGTTTGCATCGGCTTCGGCATCCGCGACGGCAACACCGCGCGACAAATGGCCGACCTTGCCGACGGCGTCGTCATCGGCAGCGCCCTGGTCGCCCGCCTGCACGCCGCCTTTGCCGCGAACGAAGCGCTGAGTGATACCGCCACCGCCTTCATCCGCGACATCCGCGCCCACCTTGACCAGGAGCAAGCATGAGCTGGTTCGACAGCCTGATGCCGTCGCGCATCAAAACCTCCAACAAAAAACCCTCCGTTCCGGACGGCCTCTGGAAAAAATGCGACGGCTGCAACGAAGTCCTCTACGCGCAAGACCTCGAGCACCACCAGCAAGTCTGCCCCAAATGCGGCCACCATATGCGCATCGGTGCGCGCAAACGGCTGAGCCAACTCTTTGACAAAGATGGCGAAACCACCGAAATCGGCGTCGGCCTGCAACCCGCCGACTTCCTCAAATTCAAGGACAGCAAACGCTACCGCGACCGCATCAGCCAGGCGCAGAAAAAAACCGAAGAGCACGACGCGATGGTCGCCATGAGCGGCCTGCTCTATGGCCGCCCGCTCACCGCTGCCGCCTTTGAATTTGACTTCATGGGCGGCTCAATGGGCTCCGTCGTCGGCGAACGCTTCGTCCTCGCCGCCGAACACGCCCTTGCCGCAGGCACGCCGTTCGTCTGCTTCTCCGCCAGCGGCGGCGCGCGGATGCAGGAAGGACTGACCTCGCTGATGCAAATGGCGAAAACCAGCGCCATCCTCACCCGCCTCGGCGATGCCGGACTGCCCTTCATCTCCGTCCTCACCGACCCGACGATGGGTGGCGTCTCCGCCTCGCTCGCCATGCTCGGCGACCTCATCATCGCCGAACCGGGCGCGCTGATTGGCTTCGCCGGCCCGCGCGTCATCGAACAAACCGTGCGCGAAAAACTGCCGGAAGGCTTCCAGCGCAGCGAATTTCTGTTAGAAAAAGGCGCGATAGACATGATTATCGACCGCCGCCAGATGCGCGAAGAACTTGCCGCCCTGCTCGGCATGCTGATGAACGAGCCGCCGCTGCCGCGCGCAGACGACGAAGACACCCCGCCGCCGGAAGCACCCGCCCCCGACTACACCGCTGCCGTCGCCGACAGCAGCGAAACCGCTGCGGAGCCTGCAGAAAAACCATGAACCGCAGCCTGCACGAATGGCTCGCGTGGCAAGAAACCGCGCATGACAAAGCCTGGGATTTGGGACTGGAACGGGTCGGCGCCGTCTGGCAAGCGATGGGCGCGCCCCGCCTCGCCGCCCACATCATCACCGTCGCCGGAACCAACGGCAAAGGCTCCTGCGTCTGCTGGGTGGAAGGCCTGTGCAAAGCGCACGGCGTGAGCGTCGCCAGCTTCAGCTCGCCGCATCTCAACGACTACCGCGAGCGCATCCGCTTTGACGGCGTCTGGGTACGCGAAACCGAACTCGTCGCCGCCTTTGAGGCGGTGGACGCGGCGCGCGGCGACATCTCGCTCAGCTACTTTGAATGGTCGGCACTCGCCGCCTTCTACCTCATCGCCCGCCGCCAGCCACAAGTCGCCGTCCTCGAAGTCGGCCTCGGCGGACGGCTGGACGCGACCAACATCATCGACGCCGACGCCGCCATCATCACCCGCATCGGCCTCGACCACCAGGACTGGCTCGGCCACGACATCGAAACCATCGCCCGCGAAAAAGCAGGCATCATCCGCCCCGGCCAGCGCGTGTACTTCCCTGACGCACACCCGCCCGCCGCGCTGCACGCACGCGCCGACGAACTGGGCGCGACCGTTTACCGCTACGGCGATGCGCTGCAAGTCGCCGCACAACCGGACAGCATTCAAATAACCGTCCCCGGATTTAGCGCCCGCCTGCCCAAACCGCCGCTGATGCCCGGCGCGCACCAATACGGCCACCTTGCCGCCGCGCTCGCCGCCCTCGCCCCGTGGCTGCGCCTCGACGCCGCCCGCGTCGCCCACGCCGTTATACACACCCAAAACCCGGCGCGGCTGATGCAAATCGCGGGCGAACCGCGCTGGCTGTTTGACGTTGCCCACAACGCCGACAGCGCCGAAGTCCTCGCCGCCTGGCTGCACGATATGCCACGCCACGGCCGCTTTATCGCGCTGTGCGGGATGCTGCGCGACAAAGACCACCACGCCATCTACCGCCACCTCGCCCCGGAAATCGACCAATGGATACTCACCGGCCTGCCCGGCGTGCGCGGAACAGACGTGGCGACGCTGGCCGCACACGCGCGCGAGGCAGGCATCGCCGCGGAAAAATTGCTATCATGCGAAGACATTAACACCGCCTGCCAACAAGCCTGCACGCTGGCGCGCCCGCAAGACACCATCATCGTCTTCGGCTCCTTCGTGACCGTCGCCGCCGTACTGGAGAAACACACATGAACAAATGGACGCTCCGCCTGATAGGCCTGCTCATCGCGCTCGTCCTCGGCCTCGTCATCTTCGACGGCTGGTTCACGCCGGAAATCCCGCCCGCACTACAACAGGACATCTCGCTCGAAGTGAACGGCGAAAGCCAGACCATCACCCCCGCGCCGCTGCCGCCGGTCGCGCCGCCCGCCGATACCGCGCCACCACAGCCCGCCTTCGCCCTCGAATCCCTGAACGACGACAACAGCACACCGCAGCCCGTACTCAGCAACCCCGGCTCGGACAAAGCCAAAGCGCGTGAAGCCGCCCAAATCGCCGCCAACCAAAAAACCGTCGCCAAAAACACCGCCCCGCCCGCCACAGACAGCGCCCCCGCGGCCGCCACGCCGCCCGAAAAAGCCAAACCGCGCAAAGGCGGCTCCTGGGTACAGGCGGGCGCCTTCAGCAGCCAGGAAAACGCCGAAAACCTGATGGCACAACTGCAAAAACGCGGCTGGCCGGTCGATACCGAACTGGCACAAGTCAACGGCAAAAGCGTCCACCGCGTCTTCGTCGGCCCGCTGTCGGCGGCGGACGTCAACCCCTACATCGACATCCTCGGCAAAATGGGCATCAACGCCCGCCAGGTCACCCGCTAACCCCTAAACCCACACGGAGAATACCCACACATGAACCTCGAAACCCTCAACTGGATTGACATCGCCCTTGGCGGCGCGCTCGTCATCTCGGCGCTGGTCGGCCTGATGCGCGGCTTCCTCAAAGAAATCCTCTCGCTCATCGCCTGGGGCGTCGCCCTCTACGCCGCCTGGATGTTCGCCCAGCCTGTTGCCGAAACCTACGTCAGCAAATTCCTGCCAGACAAATACATCGCCTACGTCGCGGCCTTCGGCGGCATCTTCATCGGCGTACTCTTCCTCATCGGCGTGGTCAACCTGCTCATCTCGCAAGTGCTGAAAGCGACGGGACTTGGCTTCCTCGACCGCCTGCTTGGCCTTATCCTCGGCACCGTGCGCGGCGTACTGATTGGCGCACTGGTTGTCTTCGCCCTCAAATTCATGGTTGGCACCCCGGACAAACTGCCGATGTGGAAAGACTCCACCCTCGCCCCCTACTTTGAAAGCATGGCAACCTGGGGCTACGAACAACTCTCGCCCAAAGCGCGCGAATGGATCGAAAACAGCCTGAGCGGCGAAAAAAAACCCGCCCGCACGGCCAATAACACCAACGCTGCCGCCCGCCCGGTTGTGGACGAAAACACCGGCGTGCTGCACGCCGTCCCGGCACAGACCACTGGCGGCGTTGAAGAACCCACCCTGAACGGCCTCGAATCCACCCAATAACCAGACAACGGGAGCGCAAGCTCCCGTTAAAAATTTCCGCCCCTCCTGTGGAGGAGCGGCAGGGGTGCTAACAAACCTCGCTGTCAAATAACCCCGTCTTGGCGCACACGCCGATAACCACCGCCCTGCAAATGAACATCGAACCCGTCCGTTCCGACAAAATCTACCAGACACTACTCACCCTGCCGAACGCCGCAAGAGACGCCTACTTCCGCGAACACCTCCTGCACCCCTTCAAACAAAAATTCTGGCAACAACAAATCCCCTTTGAAGCCAAACAACCCCACGGCTTTGACGCCATGATGCTGCTCGGCTGGGTACACCGTATGCCACAAGAACTCGGCGACGCAGACCGCGACGCCATTGTCGCCATCAGCGACGACACCCTATGGCAACAATGCGAAGAGACCCTCGCGCGCAGCCTTTCCCTGTTTACCCGGGCGGGCATCACCCTGGAAATTACCCACTACCGCTTCACCATCCTCATCGGCAAAACGGAAAGCCGCGTCTTACAACTGGGCAACGGCTACAGCGGCGACGGCGGCATCCCCGGCTACATCATGCTGTCGCTCATACCCAACCCCTACACCCTGGCGCGCCTGCCCGCCGCCATCGCCCACGAAAGCAGCCACAACGTGCGCTTCCAGCACATCAAATGGCAGCCGGAAAAAACCAACCTTGCCGACTGGATTATCAGCGAAGGACTGGCAGAAAGCCTTACCGAACACCTCTTTGGCGCGGAATACCTCGGCGCCTGGGTTACAGCGACCAATACCACCCAGCTGCAAACCCTCAAACCCGTATTCCACGAAAAACTCGCCCTGACCGGGGTGCAAAAAATGATGCCCTACCTCTACGGCGACGAAATCGCCGCCTTACAGGGACAAGAACCGGTCGGACTGCCCTACGCGGCGGGCTACGCCTGCGGCTACCACCTGGTGCAGCACTACCTGAAAAAAACCGGACAAAACATCGTGCAGGCAACCATCACGCCGACCGCGGACATCCTCGCCGCCACAACAGATTTCTGGCACTAAACGCCGTTTACAAGCCCCTTCCCCCATTCCCCAACCTTCACGGAGCCCACCATGAGCAACAAAAAAGCCTTCGCCACCCGCGCCATCCGCGGCAGCCACTACCGCAGCCAGTACCGCGAACACTCGCCCGCGCTGCACCTCACCTCCTCCTTCACCTTTGACAGCGCCGCCCAGGCCGCCGACATCTTTGCCGAACGCGAACAGGCCTTCCAGTACAGCCGCTTCGGCAACCCCACCGTGCAGGCCTTTGAAGAACGCATGGCCGACCTCGAAGGCGGCGCGCGCGGCACCGCCACCTCCACCGGCATGAGCGCCGTCCTGACGCTTGCGCTTGCCACGCTGGAAGCGGGCGACCACGTCGTCTGCTCGCGCAACTGCTTCGGCTCGATACTGAACCTCTTCAGCAAAACGCTGGCCAAACTCGGCATCGAAACCACCCTGGTAAACCTCACCGACCTCGACGGCTGGCGCGCGGCGATGCGTCCCAACACCCGCCTCCTGTTCCTCGAAAGCCCGTCCAACCCGCTGCTCGCCATTGGCGACATCGCCGCCATTGCCGACATCGCCCATCAGGGCGGTGCCAAACTGGCGGTGGACAACTGCTTCGCCACCCCGGTACTGCAACGCCCGCTTGAGCTCGGCGCGGACTACAGCGTGCATTCCGCCACCAAATACATCGACGGCCAGGGCCGCGCGCTCGGCGGCGTCATCATCAGCAAAAACGAAGCAGACGGCACCGCGCTCTACCAACTGATGCGCGGCATCGGCACCGGCCTCGGCGCCTTTGAAGCGTGGCTCTACCTGAAAAGCCTGGAAACCCTCGCCCTGCGCGTGCGTGAACACAGCAAAAACGCGCTGCACGTCGCACGCTGGCTCGAAGCACAGCCCGCCGTCGCCCGCGTGTACTACCCCGGCCTCGAAAGCCACCCGCAGCACGCCCTTGCCGCCAAACAAATGCACGGCGGCTTCGGCGGCATGGTCAGCTTTGACCTCAAAGGCGGCAAAGACGCAGCCTGGCACCTTATCGACCACTGCGACTGGCTGTCCAACACCGGCAACCTCGGCGACGCCCGCACCATCATCACCCACCCCGACACCACCACCCACGCCCGCGTGGACGGCGAAGAAAAAGCGCGCATCGGCCTCGGCGACGGTGCCATCCGCCTCTCCGTCGGCCTCGAAGACGCGGACGACATCTGCGCCGCACTGGCACAGGGGCTGCAAGGCTAAAAAACAAGGCGGGGCAACCCCGCCTTTTTCACATCCCCACAACCCGCCTGCCACCATGCCCCTCATCCAAACCCTCCCCGCGGGCGCGCTTGACATCATCGGCGACATTCACGGCCAGTACGATGCGCTGCAAGCGCTGCTGCACCACCTCGGCTACGACGAAAACGGCGCGCATCCGCAAGACCGCCACCTCATCCTCCTCGGCGACCTCGTTGACCGCGGCCCGGACACGCCCGCCGTGCTTGACTGGTACCAGCACGCACATGCCTGCGGCAACGTGCAGAGCATCCTCGGCAACCACGAAATCAACCTGCTGCTGGACGACGCCAAAGACGGCTCCGGCTGGTACTTTGACGCCCGCGCCGCACGCGATGCCGCCACCTATGCGCCGTGGCAGCACTACCCCGCCGCGCGCAAAGCGGCGCTCGTCGCCTTCCTCAACAGCCAACCGCTCATCTTGCAACGCGACGACCTGCGCATCGTCCACGCCGCCTGGGACAGCGACGCCGTCGCCCGCCTGCAAGCGGCGGCCACGGATGACCTCATCGCGCAACACCGCCTGTGGGAAAGCGCGTTGGACGAAAACGCCCCGGCGCAGCCGTGGTACAGCGCCTGGCAGGAAGAAACACGCCACGCGGACACCCCCGACGATCCGGCGCGCCCGCCTGCCTTCCGTCCCGCCACCGCCGCACGCGACCTCTACTACAGCCGCGGCAACCCGGTGCGCGTTCTCACCTGCGGCTCAGAAACCCTCGCCGCCGCGCCGTTTTACGCGGGCGGACGCTGGCGCTTCGTCGAACGCGCCGCCTGGTGGAACGACTACCGCGACGCCACCCCGGTCATCATCGGCCACTACTGGCGTCGCTGGGCGGACGAGACCAACCCGCTCTTTCCCTTCCCGCCCAATCATTGGCACGGCGCGCACCATAACGTCTTCTGCTGCGACTACGCCGTCGGCGCCCGCTGGCGTGACCGCGCGACCGGCACCGCGCCCGAACATTCCGCCTACCGCCTCGCCGCCCTGCGCTGGCCGGAAAAAACGCTCGTTTTTGACAACGGCGAAACCGCCGCAACCGTTGCGGATGCGGCAAATAACCCAACCCCGATAAAGTAACGAAACGGGCGCATCTCCCGTCGCCGTGCTATAATCGCGCCGCTTTTCAACCCACAACCCTAGGAGTGAACCTATGAGCATCAAAGTAGCCATTAACGGATTCGGTCGCATCGGCCGCCTTGCCCTGCGTCAAATGGACAAGGCCAAAGGCGTTGAAGTCGTTGCCGTCAACGACCTCACCCCGGCAGATATGCTGCTGCACCTCTTCAAATACGACACCGCACAGGGCCGCTTCCACGGCACCGCCGAACTGAAAGGCGACAACCTCGTCATCAACGGCAAAGAAATCAAAGTTCTCTCCAATGCCAACCCGGAAGAACTGCCGTGGGGACAACTGGGCGTTGACGTCGTCCTCGAATGCACCGGCTTCTTCACCAGCAAAGAAAAAGCCGAAAAACACATCAAGGCGGGCGCGAAGAAAGTCGTCATCTCCGCACCGGGCGGCAACGACATCAAAACCATCGTTTACAACGTCAACCACAAAATCCTGGACGGCAGCGAAACCGTCATCTCTGGCGCCTCCTGCACCACCAACTGCCTCGCCCCGATGGCGAAAGTCCTGCAAGACAAATTCGGCGTCGTTGAAGGCCTGATGACCACCATCCACGCCTACACCGGCGACCAAATGACGCTCGATGCCCCGCACCGCAAAGGCGACAAACGCCGCGCCCGCGCTGCTGCCGCCAACATCGTGCCGAACAGCACCGGCGCAGCCAAAGCCATCGGCCTCGTTATCCCCGAACTCAACGGCAAACTTGACGGTGCCGCCCAGCGCGTTCCGGTTGTCACTGGCTCTTTGACCGAACTGGTCACCATCCTTGAGAAAAAAGTGACCGCCGAAGAAATCAACGCCGCGATGAAAGCCGCTGCTAACGAATCCTTCGGCTATACCGAAGAAGAGCTGGTTTCCTCCGACATCATCGGCCTGAGCGAAGGCTCGCTGTTTGACGCCACCCAAACCCGCGTCATGACCGTCGGCGACAAACAACTGGTCAAAACCGTCGCTTGGTACGACAACGAAATGAGCTATACCAACCAGCTCATCCGCACCCTGACCTACTTCGCCAGCCTGATCAAATAATCCGGCATCCACGAAAAAAACCGCCCTCCGGGGCGGTTTTTTAACGGGCCGTTTATGGTTTATGGCAATCCACTAAAAGCCTCATAATAGCATCGGCGAGGCAGTGCTCAGCGCAGTTCGTCGCTGACGTCTTCCCAGGCGCTGTAGTCAAAGGGGCGGTCGTGGAAATATAGCCATCCACCAAAAGCCTCATACGGTGTTACGCCGCCTGACCGGGCACCCTAAAAAATGGCAGTGCCATTTTAGGGAAACCCGCGCCGTACAACCGCATACTGTCTTCGGCGACGCGCTTTGTCTGAAACTTTCGGTGGATGACTATATGTGGCTAGCCGGGATTTTGAACAGGTTCTTAGAGCCTGTTTAAAATCTTGGAGAACCGCATTTTTCGTATGCTTGTGTAGGAAACTGAAAACCGGGAAAACAGCCAATATAGCCATCCACCCTAAATAATATACTCAATAAAAGCCCGCTCCACCGCCTGT
>NZ_DBHKZK010000010.1:0-14602 GCF_057314735.1 Cardiobacterium sp. | reverse complement strand
CCGGAATTTCGATTCATGAACAACATCCCTACACCCCCTCCCCGACCCTCCCCCGGGCCCCACGCAAAATGCGGATGCATTTTGCGTGGGAACCCGCTCGCTGCGGGCTTCGCCCTGCAGGGGAGGGGGATTTTAAACAGGTTCTCAGACAAGGCGCGTCGCCAAAGACAGTACGCGGGTGCCCGGTCAGGCGCCGCAACACCATATAAGGCTTTCGGTGAACGGCTATATAAACGCCACGGATAACCAAAGCCTCACCCCGAACGCGGGCAGACGGAGTACCCTATTGCCAACCCAACCTGCCCGGAGCGCCCATGCCACACCACCAACCCCCGAAAGTCCTGCTCGTCCACGGCCTCTTTATGCGCGCCACCATGCTGCGGCCACTGATGGCGCAACTGCGGCGGCGCGGTTACCAATGCCTCGCCCTGACCTACCCGACGCGCAAACAGCCCCTGCATGACAGCGTCGCGCAACACCTGCCGCGCATTGTCGAATTTGCGGGCAATGCGCCGTTGTTTGCCATCGGCCACAGTCTCGGCGGTCTGTATCTGCGCCATTTGCACCAACAATGGCCGCAGGGGCTGGCGCGCGGTCGCGTCGTTACCCTCGGCACGCCGCATCTGGGCAGCAAGGTCGGGCGTTATTTTTACGAACGCCCGTGGCGGCGGCGCATCCTCGGCCATTGCTGGCAACAGGGGCTGGATGGCAACGCGCCCGCGTGGGACGCCGCCATTCCGCTACTCAGCATTGCCGGGACGAAAGCGATCGGCGTCGGCAGCGCGCTCGGCATCTTTGCCGCCGACGAGCCGAACGATGGCACGGTTGCCGTTAGCGAGACGGAACTGCCGCAGGCCGCCGCTTTTTACCGCCTGCACACCTCACACAGCGCGCTGCAATTTGACCGCACAGCGGCGGCGCTCGCCGACCGCTGGTTTCACGGCGAGGCGCCTGAAACGGAAACCATCGTGCAATCAGCGGATTAAAAAATTTTTTACCGCCATCCTTGAAAGCGCTGCGCCCCAACCCTATCTAGGGCGTTGTGTGATTGAACACCCCCGCCCCGGCGGGATTTTCAATGTCCTTTTTCATTAACCATTCAGGAGCTCATTCATGAATCTTCGTCCCCTGCACGATCGTGTGATCGTCAAACGTCAGGAAAAAGAAACCACCACCGCTGGCGGCATTGTCCTCGCCAGCAGCGCTGCCGAAAAGCCGTCCGAAGGCGTCGTCGTTGCCGTCGGCCCCGGCAAGCCCAACAAGAACGGCGATGTGCGCCCGCTGGAAGTCAAGGTCGGCGACCGCGTCCTGTTCGGCAAATTCACCGGTTCCGAGGTGAAAGTCGATGGCGAAGACTACGTCATCATGCGCGAAGAAGAAATTTTTGCCGTCATCCAATAATTTTCAATAATTCTTAAACATTCAGGAGTTTATATATGTCAGCCAAAGAAGTCCGCTTCGGTGAAGCCGCCCGCAAAGAAATGCTCAAGGGCGTAAACATCCTCGCCAACGCCGTCAAAGTCACCCTCGGCCCGAAAGGCCGCAACGTTATCCTCGAAAAATCCTTCGGCGCGCCGACCATCACCAAAGACGGCGTTTCCGTCGCCAAGGAAATCGAGCTGGAAGACAAGTTCCAGAACATGGGCGCGCAAATGGTGAAAGAAGTCGCCTCCAAGACCAATGACGTCGCCGGCGACGGCACCACCACCGCTACCGTCCTCGCGCAAGCCATTGTCAGCGAAGGCCTGAAAGCCGTTGCCGCCGGCATGAACCCGATGGACGTCAAGCGCGGTATCGACAAGGCAGTTAGCGAAGCCGTCAAAGCGCTGCACGCCATGTCCAAGCCGTGCGAAACCCACAAGGAAATCGCCCAGGTCGGCACCATTTCCGCCAACTCTGACAGCACCGTCGGCGACAAAATCGCTGAAGCGATGGAAAAAGTCGGCAAGGAAGGCGTGATTACCGTGGAAGAAGGTCAAGGCCTCGAAGACTCGCTCGAAGTCGTCGAAGGGATGCAGTTTGACCGCGGCTATCTCTCGCCCTACTTCATCAACAACGCGCAAAATCAAAACGTTGAGCTGGATGCGCCCTACATCCTGCTGCACGACAAAAAAATCTCCAACATCCGCGACCTGCTGCCGATTCTCGAAGGCGTCGCCAAATCCGGCAAACCGCTGCTGATTGTCGCCGAAGACGTTGAAGGCGAAGCGCTCGCCACGCTCGTCATCAACAGTATGCGCGGCATCGTCAAGGTCGCTGCCGTCAAGGCACCGGGCTTCGGCGACCGCCGCAAGGCCATGCTGGAAGACATCGCCATCCTTACCAATGGCCAGGTCATCTCTGAAGAGCTGGGCATGACCCTGGAAAGCTCCGACATGACCGTGCTCGGCACCGCCAAGCGCGTTGTCGTCGGCAAGGAAAACACCACCATCATCGGCGGCAGCGGCGACCCGGCGAAAATCGAAGCCCGCGTTGCCAGCATCCGCGCGCAAATCGAAGAATCCACCTCCGATTACGACCGCGAAAAACTGCAAGAGCGCGTCGCCAAACTGGCCGGTGGTGTTGCCGTAATTAAAGTCGGTGCCGCGACCGAAGTGGAAATGAAAGAGAAAAAAGACCGCGTTGAAGACGCGCTGCACGCTACCCGCGCTGCCGTTGAAGAAGGCATCGTCCCGGGCGGCGGCGTTGCCCTCATCCGTGCGGTCAAGGCGATTGAAAGCCTCAAGGGCGAAAACTACGACCAGCAGGTTGGTATTGACCTCGCCCGCCGCGCGATGGAATACCCGCTGCGCACCATCGTCGCCAACGCAGGCGTTGAGCCCGCCGTTGTTGTTGACCGCGTCAAGGCCGGCAAGGACAACGAAGGCTACAACGCCACCAGCGGCGAATACGTCGATATGCTCGCCGCCGGTATCATTGACCCGACCAAAGTGACCCGCTTTGCCCTGCAAAACGCGGCCTCCATCGCCGGGCTTATGATTACCACCGAAGCGATGGTTGCGGAAATTCCGAAGAAGGAAGAAGCCGCACCGGGCGGTATGGACGGCATGGGAGGAATGGGCGGTATGGGCATGATGTAAGCCCGCGCCTGTCGCATCCTGCAAAACGAAACCGGATTCCTCACGGAATCCGGTTTTTTTTTGTGGCGGAAAATCATGCAGGCATGGCGGAAATGGCCGATAATTGCCGCGGCGAGGCAGTTTGCCTTGTCGTAATGTTTCAGAAAAGGATTGTATATATGAACAGATTATCCATCAAACCCAACCTGCTGGCGCTCGCATTGTTGCCGCTGTTGCTCGTTGCCTGTGGTGGCAGTGATGACAACAACGACAACCACAATGGCACTCCGGATAACAAGGCGGCCGATCCGCTCCCGGATCCGTCCACTCGTGCCAAACAGCGCAACACCGCGCCCAATGTGGGCGTAAACCCGCCCGGCGAGGAAGAAAAAGCAGCCTTTGAAGCGAGCAAGGTATCGCTCGTCCCCCACAATGCGTTGAACGGCAACGCACCGGCGCCGTTTGTCATCAAGACGGAAGACGGCACCCCGACACGCGGTTTTGACGGCGAGAACGCGCAACGCGATTTCCGCAAATTTACGCCCGGTTTCTCCGAACAGCATGGCAAGCTGGAACTGGTCAAAAAGGAAGAGAACGGCAATAACGGCAACGCCAACCCCGCCCCGAATCCCGCGCCCAGCCCCAATCCCGGCGAGAAGGAAGACGACAGCGCCATCACCTTCCGCAGTTACCAGGGTTTCCGTGGCGGTGTCGTCGTCGGCTATCACGACAAGAGTCGCAATGTGGCAAGCAGCGACCTTTATGGCGTCAATACCACCGTTGAGCAGATTCCGGCCAGCGGCAAGGCCACCTACAACGGCGTCGCCTTTGACCGTACCGAACGCGGCACCCTCGTTTATAACGTCAATTTTGACAGCAAGCAGGGCGACGGGCGCATTGAGGGCATCAAGCGCTTTGGCATGATTACCCTGAATCCCGCCAACCTCAGCGACATCGGCGGCGGTGTCGGCATCACCGGCAACGCCCGCAACCTGTATAACCAGCCGTTACGCTATCAGGCGGAGTTTTATGGCAACGCTGCCGAGGAAATGGCCGGGCAGGTGGTCAATACTGCCAACCAGGATGTGGTTGGCTTCCACGGCACCCGCGGCGAGATTATCCATTAAGAGCCTGTTTAATGTTCCGTCATGAGGCAGAGGATGTGGGTTGGGATGAGATGCAAGGCGCAAAACGCAGGCAATGTGGATTACCTTGCCAAGTTTTGCAACGCCGCAGCTCGCCCAATCCCGCATCCATATGCCCATGATGGGGCGTTAAACAGGCTCTAAGCTCACCATCGCATGAAAAACGCCGGGCTCCGGCGTTTTTTTGTGGACGCTCGGCGCGGGGATTACTGCAAAGTTCCGGCAAGGTGGGCATATAATCTCGCCAGGCAAGCGCATTTTGCCTTGCTGCTTTTTCAGAAAAAGGATGGAATCCATGAAGATGATTGTTCCCGGCAACCGCCTCATATTGGCACTGACTTTGCTCCCTGTTTTTCTCGCTGCCTGCGGCGGCGGTGATGACAATGACACGAACCGCCAGCCCGTTGACCCGCCACGCCCGGTCGCAACGGCTCCTGCCGCTGCCCCGGCTACCATTACCCGGCTCACGCCCGAAGAAACCACCAATTTCAGGTTTGATATGAGCAAAACCGGTATCCGGCGCATTGAGCCGGTAAACGGCGGTAGTGAACCTGAATATTCCGAGTTGTATGTGAATGGGGTCCGGGTGCAGGACATTACCCGCCTTTTTGTGACTCATGACTATCGCAGCCTGCCGCAAGGACTGATTACCCTGCCCGGTCGCGTGGAATTTCCAGTTCATAAAAAATCGTTCGAGCTGACGGCGCGCAGTTACCAAGGTTTTCATAGCGGGGTGCTCGTCGCCTATCTCAATGAAAATGACAAACTCGCCAACAGCGATGTGTACGGTGACATCACAAAGGCCGCACAGATGCCGGGGGCAGGCAAGGCAACCTACCAGGGCATCGCCTTTGACCGCAGGGATAACGGCAAACTGGTCTATAACGTGGATTTTGGCTCCAGGCGGGGTGAAGGCCGGATTGAAGGCATTAGCCGCTACGGCACCATAGCGCTGAACCCGGCGACGATTCAGTCCACCAACCTTGGCATGGCGATTAACGGAAATGCCAGCGCAGCGCGCGGGCAACCGCTGCAATATTCCGCGATGTTTTATGGTACGGCGGCGGAAGAGCTGACCGGGCGGGTCCATAATAATGCGGAAAGCGATGGTATCGGCTTCAGCGGCACCCGTGGCGAGATCGTCCAGTAATGCCGTCATCGCATAAAAAAACGCCGGGGCTCCGGCGTTTTTTGTGGGCGCTTCAGAAGTCGTTGCGATAGCGACCAATGGCGCTGAGGAAGAGGAAAATCATCAGCAGGTTGAGGTTGATGGCGAAGCTCGCGCTTTCGTACTGGTAGTAAAAGTTGAGTGCGGCGGGGATGTAGAGCGAGAGGCTGCCCAGTTGCAGCGCCACGCTTTGCAGGCCAAAGAGGATGATGAGGGTGATGATGCCGGAGGCGCGGCCACGGAAGCATTGCACCGCGCCGTACACGCCCGCCGCGGCAGCGACAAGGGCGAGCAGGTTGGCGAAACCGCTGTAGCCGGTGAATTTGATCGCCTTGCAGTATTCTGTAATTCGCGCGGGGTCAATGGGTATGCCGCTGTGTTGTTGGCAGCCCGCACCGGCGAAGTGTGCGACGCCAATGAGGCGCAGCAGTGTCCAGCCCGCGAGGGCAAGGGCGAGGGCGGCCAGCAGGCCGGTTTCGAGGGTGAGGCGGATTTGTCGTTTTTTCATGGCTGGCGGGCGGGGTGGGGCGGCAGGCTGGCGAGTTCCCATCGTGCCTGGACTTCGATGTCGAGCGGGCTGTCGTGACCGTCGTAGCGGTGCGCGGCGGCGTGGGCAATCATCAGCGCGTTGTCGCCGCAGAGGGCGAGCGGCGGGAAGTACACGCGCTTGTGCTGTTTTTCCGCTTCTTGTTGCAGGGTTTGGCGCAGCAGGCGGTTGGCGCTGACGCCCCCGGCGACGATGAGGTCGCGGTAGCCGGTTTCTTGCCAGGCGCGGCGGCTTTTGATGGCAAGGGTTTCAACGACGGCTTGCTGGAAGGCGGCGGCTATGTCGGCGCGGGTCTGCGCGTCGTCGCCCTGTTCTTCGATGAGCAGGCGTACCTGGGTTTTGAGACCGCTGAAGCTGAAGTCCATGCCGGGGCGGTTGGTCATCGGCCGCGGTAGCGGGAAGCGGGCGGCGTTGCCATGCTCTGCCAATGCGGCGAGTTCGGGGCCGCCGGGGTATGGCAGTCCCATCAGTTTGGCAGTTTTGTCGAAGGCTTCGCCGACGGCGTCATCCAGTGTTTGTCCCAGCAGGCGGTATTGTCCGGGCGCGTCCACCGCCATCAGTTGGGTGTGGCCGCCGGAGACGAGCAGGGCGATGTAGGGGATTTCCGGCTGGGCAGCGTCGAGCAGCGGCGAGAGCAGATGCCCTTCCATGTGGTGAATGGCGATGGCGGGGACGTTAAGGCCGTAGGCCAGCGCGCGCGCGTATCCCGCACCGGTCATCAGCGCGCCGAGCAGGCCGGGGCCGGCGGTGTAGGCGATGAGGTTGACGTCTTGCAGGGTTTTGTCGGCGCGTTCGAGTGCCTGTTGCAGCACAAGCGGCAGGCGGCGCAGGTGGTCGCGTGCGGCCAGTTCGGGGACGACGCCGCCGTGTTGGCGGTGCAGTTCGATTTGGCTATAGACTTCGTTGGCGAGGATGCCTTCGTCGCGGCTGTAAAGGGCGACGGCGGTTTCGTCGCAGGAAGATTCAATGGCGAGGATGAGCGGTGTGGTCATGAGCGGGGTTTTTTCATGAAGAAAGCCCCGCGGCGCGGGGCTGTCGGCGGGCAATCGACCGCTCAGGCGAGGAGCAGCAGCCGTTTGCCGATTTGGTCGGAGAGTTTGTTGGCGCCGTGGAGGATGTGCGCCAGCATGGCGTTTTGGGTGGACTGGATGAGGATGATCAGCGCCTTGTCTTCTGCCTGGACGGAGCTGATGTACACCTTGCCTTTTTCGCTGTCGATGGTGATGGCACGGGTCGCGCCGAGGCTGAATTCGGAGATGAGCGAGGCACCCAGGGCAAAGAGCGAGCTGCCGACGGCGGCAAGGCTGTCGGCGCTGTGTTTGGATTCTTCCGCGTGCGAGGCGATTTCAAAGCCGTCCGGCGTTGCCAGCAGGACGTTTTTCACGCCGGGGGTTTCCGCCGCGAAGGTTTCCAGCGCGCGGGTGCAGTAGTTGACAAAGTTGTTCTCGCGGTAGTCTTCCAGTGTGGCCATGGGCGTTCCTTAGTTCAGTTCTGCTTCGATGGAAGCGATCAGGGCTTCGACCAGCAATAATACATCATCGCGCTTGCGGGCATCGATTTCGTAGATGGGGAATTTGAGGTCGCGGGTTTCCAGCAGTTTGTTGGCGTCGTTCAGGCTCAGGTGGGCGCCGTCGATGTCGCAGTGGGTGATGCCGACGACGATGCTGTTCATGTGGTGGTTGTGGAAGTAGTCCACATAGTACGGCAGTTCTTTGGCCGCTTTGGGCGAGGCACCGTCCACGAGGATGATGGCGCCGAGTGCGCCTTCGGTGACAACGCGCCAGACGAGCTCAAAGCGCTCTTGTCCCGGCGTGCCGTAAAGGCCGACTTTGGTATCCGGCGGCAACAGGATTTGGCCGTAGTCAATGCCGACAGTGGTCAGCAGTTTGTTGTGGGCTTTTTTGTCGCTGTTGGCGACATCGGTCGAAATAACTTTTTCGTCTGATAATGCCTGGATCGCCGTGGTCTTTCCGGCGCCCATGCTGCCTGCGAAGATAATTTTGAATTCTTGCATGATGTGAATCGGGTCTGGTGAGAGTTATAGGCCGAGTTTGGCGCGCAGCCGTTGCAGCAGGCTGCGTTTTTGTTCCACTTTTTCTTTTTCCTGCGGGGTGAAGACGCGCTTGACCTGTTCGTCGGCGACGACGCTGTCGTGTTCGACTTTTTGTACTTGTCCTGCCATTAGCGTGGCAAAGAGGAAGCGGCGGATGCGGTCGTAGGAATATGAGGTTTTTTCAAAGAGGGTCGGGATGTTGACCGGATGCGACTGGGTGCAGGTGGCGAGGCGCAACGCTTCGGTGCGTCCGTGTCGTCCCAATGGCTGCGGAAAGCGGATGAGACGGTAATAGGCATGGTCGTCGATATAGTGTCGCCCGTCCATGTCGGATTGCCACAGACTTTCAAACAGCCATAAGTCAAATTGCAGTTTGCGTGCGCTGTCGGGAATATCGAGATTGTCTGTCACCATCCATGTCCACGAATCAAATCCGGGGACGGATTCGCGCGGGTAATTGATGTAAACCAGTCCTTCGTGCGGCTTGATCCAGGTAATACTGTTGCCAGAGGTGGCACGAATGACCATGTTGTCGCGACGGCGAATGTGGTCGAGCAATTCGCGGGCATCATTACTGCTGACACTGGAATAAACCGGGCGCGGAGCGGCGTCATGTGTATGCTTTTCCGGCGGTGGCGTGGTATTGGCGCTGCCGAACAGTTTGCCGAGCCAGAGGTTGTGATTGCCCTGATCGGCATCGCGCAGGTCAAGCGCCGGATAACTGTGATTGCCTGCCAATGCCGCACCATCATCATTATTAAAGGCGCAGACAATCGGGCAATTCACCAGCGAAATATATTTCTGAATTTGCGGGGTAGAAAGAAAACTGGCATTGATGACCACGCCATTAAGCCCTTTGTGATTGGCAGCAACCCAGGTGATCTGCGGACGGTCGGGGGAAGTGTCAATGATTTTTTTAATACGGTTTTCTGATTCCGGCGAGAATCCGAGCAGACAGATACTGTGATTATCCGGCATAACGAGGGGTTCCGTTTACTGATAAATAAAAATTGCGCCCCCTATGCACGGGGGCCAGGGAGCGCACGAGAGAGCCTCTGAATCAGGAGAAATCGAGTTCTTTCTCGAAAGCGCGCAATTCGTGGCGAGCCATGGCAAGATTGGAACGTGAACGATCCAGTACCAGATAGAGGAACAGTTTGTCGTTGCGCTCCAGCGGGCGAATCAGGTGATAGCCCTTGCCGAGGGTGATGAGGATATCTTCAATATCGTCATTGAGTGCCAAAGATTTGCAGACGCGACGTTTGGCATTGAGCACTTCGGTATTACCGGCGGAAGCCAGTTCGAGGTCAAGACCTGAACCTTCGGTAGCCAGTGCCAGACCGCTATCGGCATCCACCAGTGCGGCAGCTTTGAAACCGTCAATGTCTTGCAGACTGCTAAGATCAATTTTAGCCATGTTAGATTTACTCCAAATGATATAACTATTTTGCATAACGCCTAGGGCAAACGGCACTATGCGCAGCACATACCCATCGCAGAAATACGATGAACAACAGAATATTACCACAAAAAAACCGCCCCCGCCGCCTGCGGATTTTGCCAGTGATGAAAATTGCTGTTGTAATGACATTTTTCAGCCGGAAGCGGAGACGCCCATGCCCACAACCTTTGACATCACCACACACGCAGCGCTTGACGACGCCATCGCCATACTGCGCCAATCCCTTGATAACAAAGTCTATTACCTCGAAGGCGCACTGGGTGCGGGCAAGACCACCTTCGTCCGCCACTGGCTGCACCAGAGCGGCTACAACGGAGCCGTCACCAGCCCGACCTACGCCCTGATGAACGAATACCATACTGGACAACACACTGTAATCCATGCAGATTTATACCGCCTGGCGACACCGGACGAACTGCTCTACCTCGACGTGCGCGACTGGAGTGCGCGCGCCGACCGCATCTTCATCGAATGGGCACAAAACGGCGGCGCATACCTGCCCGCCGCTGACGTAATCTGTCAGTTCACCCTGCGCGACGGCAAACGCACCCTCACCGCGCTAACCGCCTGATAATGGTCTTTCCCCGCCAAGACAGGCATAATGCCGGGATTCCCACAAAACCCACAAGAAACATGACCTTGCGAACCGCAATCCAGGCACTTCTGCGCGCCCGCGCCCTGCTGCTCCTGCTCCTCGCCCTGCTTTGCAGCGTGCAGGCGCTGGCCGTCACCCTGCAAGACGTGCGCTACAACCGTCTGCCGGACAAAACCCAACTCGTCCTCGACCTTGACCGCCCGACCGTCTTCCGCCAGTTCAGCCTTGCCGGGCCACCGCGCATCGTGCTGGACCTGCCCGACGCCAGCCGCAGCGGCCGCGCCGGCATGACCCTCAACAGCGGTGCCGTCACCAGCATCCGCACCGGCTTCAGCGACACCACCACCCTGCGCGTCGTCATCGACCTGCGCTACCCCGCCAAAACCAACATCTACACCATGCCGCCGGAAAACGGACGCGGCAACCGCATCGTCATCGACATCTACGACAACCTCGCCGAACAGACACTCACCCTCGAATCCCTCGACAGCAGCGACCAGCCGCCCTACGTCGTCTTCGCCGGCGAACCACTGGAAACCATGCGCGACAGCGGCGGCGTCAGCATTGGCAGCCCGCCCGTCAGCGCGCCCCTGCCCAACACCAGCCCCGCCGCCCTCCCCTACCCGAACGCGAACAGCGCGCCGCCGCCCTTCATGCAAACCACCCCGCTGCCGCAACCCAACCTGCCGCCAGCGACCCTGCCCGCGCCACGCCCGCAGCCGAACATCGCCGCCGTCCCGGCGCCGCGCACCGTCCCCGCCTACAAACCGCAGCGCAGCGCGCCCGCGACCGTCACCGTGGAGCGCGACATCTCCGCCAGCGGACGCATCGAAAAACAGAACAAAATCATCACCCCGTCCGCCGTCTCCAAACGCACCATCGTCGTCGCCATCGACCCCGGCCACGGCGGCAAAGACACCGGCGCGGTCAACCCGTCCACCGGCCTGCGCGAAAAAGACGTCGTCCTGCAAATCGCACACCGCCTGAAAAAACACCTCAACGCCAAAAAAGGCTTCAGCGCCTTCCTCACCCGCGACGGCGACACCTACATCCCGCTGCACGAACGCACCGCCATTGCCCGCCGCCGCAACGCCGACATCTTCGTCTCCATCCACGCCGACTCCTCCGAAAGCAACGAACCAAGCGGCGCCTCCGTCTTTATCCTCTCCACCAAAGGCGCGACCACCCAAATCGGCAGATACCTCGAACGCACCGAAAACACCGTGGACCAGCGCTGGGGCATAGACGTGCGCAAATACGACAACGACGTACAACAAGCCCTGCTGGGCATCCAGCAGGACGCCACCATCGAATCCAGCCACGCCCTCGCCAGCCGCACCCTGAACGAACTCGCCCGTCTCGGCAACCTCCACGGCAAACGGGTCAACAGCGCCAACTTCGTCGTGCTGCGCTCGCTCGCCGTCCCCTCCATGCTGGTCGAAACCGCCTTCATCTCCAACCCGAACGAAGCACGCAAACTCGCCTCGCCCGACTACCAGGAACAACTGGCGCGCGGCATCGCGGGCGGCATCGCCCGCTACTTCGACGAACACCTGCCGCAGCATATGCTGCTTGGCAAATAACGGAGCACACATGACCGCCGGACGCAAAATCATCCTGATCGGGCCGATGGGCGCGGGCAAAACCTCGCTTGGCAAACGCCTTGCCACCCGCCTGCGCTGGGAATTTACCGACACCGACCACGCATTGTGCGCCCGCACCGGCGTGGACATCCCGACCATCTTCGCTACCGAAGGCGAAGCAGGCTTCCGCAAACGCGAACACGAAGTGCTGACGAGCGTCCTTGCCACCCCGCGCGACATGATTGTCGCCTGCGGTGGCGGCATCGTCCTCAAAGCCGAAAACCGCCGCCTCATTGCGAGCCAGTTCCTCGTCGTCTTCCTTGACGTCTCGGTGCGCCGACAAATCCTGCGCATAGGGCGCGACCGCAACCGCCCGCTGGTACAAAACGCGGAAAACCTGCAAGCCAAACTTGAACAAATCCGCGACGAACGCCTCGGCCTCTACGAAGGACTGGCGGACATCCGCGTCGATACCGACAACAACCACTTCACCAACTCCTTCAAAAAACTGCTGCACGACGTCGAAACCCGCCTGCGCCGCGACCGCTAGAGGCTGAATGACAAACAGTGCCTAACCCGCACCCCAATCCCCGCTCCGGCGGGGATACTTGCACCCACCCGCCACAACTGCGCTAAACTGCGCACAGACTTCATCAAGTCGGGGTGCCGTCCGCCGGGCGGCTGAGAACATACCCGTGAACCTGAAACAGCTAACACTGGCGTAGGAAACTTATGCAAGCATCACCCGCACCACGCACCGCCGCAGCGTCCGCCTCCCGGACAAAGCCGCGGTGCGTCACTGTTTCCGGCTCACATCCACCGGAAACACCATGCACATCCACTACCTGAGCGCCATCCGCGCACAAAACCCGCTGATTCACAACATCACCAGCGCCGTCGCCGCCCACTTCAGCGCCAACGGCCTGCTCGCGCTCGGTGCCTCGCCGCTGATGGCGGAAAGCCCCGCCGAGGCGGCAGAACTGGCGGCGCACAGCGCGGCGTTGGTGCTGAACATCGGCACACCATCACAAACACGGCTGGAAGCGATGCAACAAGCAGGCGCGGCGGCAAACCGCGCGGGCGTGCCGGTCATCCTCGACCCGGTCGCCGTCGGCGCCAGCGCCTACCGCCGCGACACCATCGCCGCGCTGCTGCAACACATCCGCTTCGCTGCCATCCGCGGCAACGCGGGCGAGCTGGCGTATCTCGCCGACGTCCCCTGGCAAAACAAAGGCGCGGACGCGGGCGAAGGCCACGGCGACCGTGCCGCCATCGCGCGCACCGTCGCCACCCGCTACCACTGCATCGCCGTCCTGAGCGGCGCGCGCGACTACATCGCCGACGGCCAGCGCGTCGCCACCCTCGACAATGGCACACCGCTCCTGCCGCGCATCACCGCCTCCGGCTGCCTGCTCAGTGCCGTTCTCGGCGCCTTCCTCGCCGTCGCTCCCGCGCACGACCACTACCAGGCCGCCTGCGAAGCCTGCGCCGCCTACGCCATTGCGGGCGAACAGGCCGCCGCCGGACTCGCGCCCACACAAAGCGGCAGCTTCGCCGCCCGCCTCATCGACGCCCTCGCCGCCATCCGCGACGAAGACATCGCCCGCGCCGCCCGCCTGCATGAAGGAGACGCCTCATGACCATTCCACAAGCGCTAACCATCGCCGGCTCCGACAGCGGCGGCGGCGCCGGCATCCAGGCCGACATCAAAACCATGCAAATGCGCGGCGTCTTTGCCACCAGCGTCATCACCGCCATCACCGCACAAAACACCTGCGGCGTGAACCACATCGAAATGGCAAGTACCGCCAGCGTGCGCGCACAAATCGCCGCCATCGCTGCCGATTTCACCATCCGCGCCCACAAAATCGGGATGCTCGGCACCGCCGACATGATTGCCTGCGTCGCCGCCAGCCTGCGCGACTGCAACTTCGGTGCGCTGGTACTCGACCCGGTGATGATTTCCAAAGGCGGTGCGCCACTGCTGCAAAGCGACGCCATCGCCGCGCTGAAACACGAACTGCTGCCGCGCGCCACCCTCATCACCCCCAACCTGCCCGAAGCCGAACAACTCGCGGGCATCCACATCAGCGACGACGCGGACATCGCCCGCGCCGCGCGTATCCTGCGCCAACAGGGCGCGCACGCCGTCCTCATCAAGGGCGGCCACGGCGAGGGCGACACCTGCCGCGACTGGCTCATCCACGACGGCAGCACCCTCACCCTTGACGCCCCGCGCCACGCGACAGCGCACACCCACGGCACCGGCTGCACCCTCTCCGCCTGCATCACCGCCGAACTGGCCAAAGGGGCGACGCTGACGGACGCCGTCCGCACCGCCAAGGCATACATCAGCGCCGCCATCGCCCGGCCGCTCAACATCGGCCACGGCCACGGCCCGGTAAACCATTGGGCGTATGACGAAACATAGCGCGCTGCATCCGCCGCCGAACGACGCGCTCGCTGTGGGAAAGGTTGGGGTGAGTTCGCCCGCTTTGCCGCCGATGCCGAAACCACCGCCGAACAGCTCCCTTCCCCTGTGGGGGAAGTCCAGGGCGGGATTCGCCCGCTTCGCCACCGATGCCAAAGCGACCGCCGAACGACGCTCTCGCCGTGGGAAAGGCCAGGGCGGGATTCGCCCGCTTTGCCGCCGATGCCAAAACGACCGCCGAACAGCTCCCTCCCCCTGCGGGGGAAGGCCGGGGTGGGGTTCGCCTGCTTTGCCACCGATGCCAAAACCACCACCGAACAGCTCTCTCCCCCTGTGGGAAAAGATTGGGGTGAGTTCGCCTGCTTTGCCGCCGATGCCAAAACCACCACCGAACAGCTCCCTCCCCCGTGGAGGAGGGGCGGGGTGGGGTTCGCCTGCTTTGCCACCGATGCCAAAACGACCGCCGAACGGCTCCCTCCCCCGTAGGGGAGGGTTGGGGTGGGGCAGCAAACCATCCGCGTCAGCGACCGCGAATATCCCCCTCCCCTGCAGGGCGCGC